>NZ_RCNZ01000027.1:0-105589 GCF_004307525.1 Pseudomonas sp. Sample_21
CCGCCGCTGAATCCGCCGCCACCGCCAAAGCCGCCCCCTCCTCCGGAGCCGCCCCGGCCGGCAGGCAGGATACCGAGCATCTGGCAGACAAACACCGTCACGATGAACAACATCACCAGAAACATGAACAGCGCCGGGTGCCGCGAGATGAAATCATCAGCCGGGTCGCCGCTGGATTCATACACGGTCGACGGTTCGTCCAGCGGATTGCCACCGAGCACCACCAGCATCGCCGCAACGCCATCGCTGATGCCTTTGCTGAAGTTGCCGGCCTTGAACGCCGGCGTGATGACCTGATGAATGATCACCGACGACTGCGCATCGGTCAGGCGATCCTCCAGGCCATAGCCGACTTCGATGCGCAGTTTGCGCTCGTCACGGGCGACGATCAGCAAGGCGCCGTTGTTCTTGTCCTTCTGGCCGATGCCCCAGTGCCGACCCAGTTGGACGCCGAAATCCTCGATGGTGGTGCCCTGCAGATCCGGCAGCGTGACCACCACCAATTGCTCGCCGGTGGCCTGCTCGTGCGCCTGCAATTGCTGGCTCAGTTGCGCGCGAATCGATGGCTCGAGCATTTGCGCCTGATCGACCACGCGCCCGCTCAGCGGCGGAAAGGTCAATTCGGCCCGGGCGCTGACGGCGAACAGCCACAGCATCAGCACCAGGCTTAGTTTCAACACACGCATGGGCGACCTCGAGTCAGAATTTCACTTCCGGGGCCTTCTCCGCGCCGGGCGTGGTGGCTTCGAAGGTCTCGCGCATCGGCAGATCGCTGTACATCACGCTGTGCCACAGGCGACCGGGGAAGGTGCGGATCTCGGTGTTGTACTTCTGCACCGCCAGAATGAAATCGCGGCGCGCCACGGCAATGCGGTTTTCCGTGCCTTCAAGTTGCGATTGCAGAGCGAGGAAGTTCTGGTTGGCCTTCAGATCCGGGTAGCGCTCGGAGACCACCATCAAGCGGCTCAATGCGCCGGTCAGTTGATCCTGCGCCTGCTGGAACTGCTTGAGCTTCTCGGGATTGTCGAGGGTGCTGGCATCGACCTGAATCGAGGTGGCCTTGGCTCGCGCTTCAATCACGGCGGTCAGGGTTTCCTGTTCGTGGGCCGCGTAGCCCTTCACGGTTTCCACCAGATTGGGGATCAGGTCGGCACGGCGCTGGTACTGGTTCTGCACTTGGCCCCAGGCGGCTTTGGCCTGTTCGTCGAGGGTCGGGATATTGTTGATGCCGCACGCGGTCAACAGCGTGGCGAACACCAGCAACGTGGCGATCTGTAACCGTGAACGGGAGGTTGAGCTGATATTCATTGCAGTGATGCTCCATGACACATTTGATTTAAAAACCGAACGCTGGGCATTCCCGGCCAGCGGTTGGGGCATAATCGGCGCCGCCACTGGCATGCGACGGGCTAATCGGCTAAAAAGTGCCCTTCGCGTTCACGTTGCCGCTGTCGGCTGCGGTTTTCCGGCTCAGGATTTTGCGCTGGTATCCGAACAACAATAGTCGCTCCCTACATTTTGGCTGGCCGGTGTTGCATCACCGTTTGGGCTCTAGAGAAAAAATTCATGAAGAAGCTGTGTTTGCTGGGTCTGTTCGTCAGCCTGGCCAGTCATCAGGTACTGGCCGCCACGACCCCGGTACCTTTGGAAAACAAGGACGCTTTCATCAGCAACCTGATGAAACAAATGACCCTCGACGAGAAGATCGGCCAGTTGCGCCTGATCAGCATCGGCCCGGAAATGCCCCGCGAGCTGATCCGCAAGGAAATCGCCGGCGGCAACATCGGCGGCACGTTCAACTCGATCACCCGCGCGGAAAACCGTCCGATGCAGGACGCTGCCATGCGCAGCCGCCTGAAGATTCCGATGTTTTTCGCGTACGACGTGATCCACGGTCACCGTACGATTTTCCCGATTCCGCTGGCCCTCGCGTCGAGCTGGGACATGGACGCCATCGGCCAGTCCGGTCGCGTTGCGGCTAAAGAAGCCGCCGCCGACAGCCTCGACATCACCTTCGCGCCGATGGTGGATATCTCCCGCGATCCACGCTGGGGCCGCAGTTCCGAAGGTTTCGGCGAAGACACCTACCTGACCTCGCGCATCGCCAAAGTCATGGTCAAGGCCTATCAGGGCGAGACCCCAAGCGCTGCCGACAGCATCATGGCCAGCGTCAAGCACTTCGCCCTGTACGGCGCGGTCGAGGGCGGTCGCGACTACAACACCGTCGACATGAGCCCGGTGAAGATGTACCAGGATTACCTGCCGCCGTACCGCGCCGCGATCGATGCCGGCGCTGGCGGTGTGATGGTGGCGTTGAACTCGATCAACGGCATTCCGGCCACGGCCAACACCTGGCTGATGAACGACCTGCTGCGCAAGGACTGGGGCTTCAAAGGTCTGGCAGTCAGCGATCACGGCGCGATTTTCGAACTGATCAAGCACGGTGTCGCGCGCGACGGTCGCGAAGCGGCGAAGCTGGCGATCAAGGCCGGCATCGACATGAGCATGAACGACACCCTCTACGGCAAAGAACTGCCGGGGTTGCTCAAGTCTGGTGAGATCGAACAGAAAGACATCGACAACGCTGTGCGCGAAGTCCTCGCGGCCAAGTACGACATGGGCCTGTTCAAGGACCCGTACCTGCGCATCGGCAAGGCCGAGGATGATCCGGCCGACACCTACGCCGAGAGCCGCCTGCACCGCGCCGAGGCCCGCGAAGTGGCACGTCGCAGTCTGGTGCTGCTGAAGAACCACAACGAAACCCTGCCGCTGAAGAAAGACGCGAAAATCGCGCTGGTCGGTCCATTGGCGAAAGCGCCGATCGACATGATGGGCAGCTGGGCCGCCGCCGGGCGCCCGGCGCAATCGGTCACCCTGTTCGACGGCATGAGTTCGGTGATCGGCGACAAGGCCAACCTGATCTACGCCCGTGGCGCCAACATCACGGGCGACAAGAAGGTCCTCGACTACCTGAACTTCCTCAACTTCGACGCCCCGGAAGTGGTCGATGACCCGCGCCCGGCCAGCGTGCTGATCGACGAAGCGGTGAAAGCGGCGAAGGATGCTGACGTGATCGTCGCCGCTGTCGGCGAGTCCCGTGGCATGTCCCACGAATCCTCGAGCCGCACAGACCTGAACATCCCGGAAACCCAGCGCGAATTGATCCGTGCGTTGAAAGCCACTGGCAAACCGCTGGTACTGGTGCTGATGAACGGCCGTCCGCTGACGATTCTCGAAGAGAACCAGTCGGCCGATGCGATTCTGGAAACCTGGTTCAGCGGCACCGAGGGCGGCAACGCCATTGCCGACGTGCTGTTCGGCGACTACAACCCGTCGGGCAAACTGCCGGTGACTTTCCCGCGTTCCGTGGGCCAGATCCCGACCTACTACAACCACCTGAGCATCGGCCGGCCGTTCACTCCGGGCAAACCGGGCAACTACACCTCGCAGTATTTCGATGACACCACCGGCCCGCTGTTTCCGTTCGGTTATGGCTTGAGCTACACCACCTTCGCCCTGAGCGATATGGCGCTGTCATCGACCACCCTGAACGCCAGCGGCAAGCTCGACGCCAGCGTCATGGTCAAGAACACCGGCAAGCGTGACGGCGAAACCGTGGTGCAGTTGTACATCCAGGACGTCACCGGTTCGATGATCCGCCCGGTGAAAGAACTGAAGAACTTCCAGAAGATCATGCTCAAGGCCGGCGAACAGAAAGTCGTGCACTTCACCATCACCGAGGAAGACCTGAAGTTCTACAACGCCCAGCTCAAATACGCAGCCGAGCCTGGCAAGTTCAACGTGCAGATCGGCCTGGATTCGCAGGCGGTGACGCAGCAGAGCTTTGAATTGCTGTAACACCGATCCCACATTGATCGTTCCCACGCTCCGCGTGGGAATGCAGCCCGTGACGCTCCGCATCACTGGACGCGGAGCGTCCCTAGAGGCATTCCCACGCAGAGCGTGGGAACGATCAAATGACACACCGCTTTCGCGAGCAGGCTCGCTACCAGATTGGATTCAGGGTGTATTCAAAATCGTGGTTATCCGCGACGGTCGAGAATATTCACCACCAACCGATCCACCCAGCCCCACACCCGCTGCTTGACCCGCCGCCACAACGGTCGGCGCTGCCACTCCTCCAGACTCACCAGCTGACTCAAGCCGAAGTCCTTCACAAAGCTCGCCTCCACCGCTGCCGTCAACGCCGGGTCCAGCGCCTCCAGGTTCGCCTCCAGATTGAAACGCAGATTCCAGTGATCGAAGTTGCACGAACCGATGCTTACCCATTCGTCCACCAGAACCATTTTCAGGTGCAGGAAGCACGGCTGGTATTCGAAGATCTGCACCCCGGCCTTAAGCAGGCGCGGGTAGTAGCGGTGCCCGGCGTAGCGCACTGACGGGTGATCGGTGCGCGGCCCGGTCAGCAACAGCCGCACATCGACCCCGCGTGCAGCGGCTTTGCGCAGCGAGCGGCGGATTTTCCAGGTAGGCAGAAAGTACGGCGTGGCCATCCAGATGCGTTTTTGCCCGCTGTTCAGCGCGCGAAACAGCGATTGCAGAATGTCCCGGTGCTGGCGGGCGTCAGCGTAGGCCACGCGGCCCATGCCCTCGCCCTTGTCTGGTACGCGGGGCAGACGCGGCAGACCAAAATGCGCGGCCGGACGCCAGGCGCGGCGGTAACGGTTGGCGATCCACTGGCGATCGAACAGCAATTGCCAATCGATCACCAATGGGCCGCTGATCTCGACCATCACTTCGTGCCACTCGCTGACATCATGGCCCGGCGTCCAGAATTCATCGGTCACGCCGGTGCCGCCGACCACTGCCAGGCATTGGTCGACCAGCAGCAACTTGCGGTGGTCACGATAGAAATTGCCGACCCAGCGCCGCCAGCTCAGGCGATTGTAGAAACGCAGCTCGACCCCGGCCTGGGTCAGACGCTGACGCAGATGCAGCGTAAACGCGAGGCTGCCGTAATCATCGAACAGGCAACGCACGCGCACTCCGCGCTCGGCCGCCGCGACCAGCGCCTGGACGATGGCTTCGGCGCAGGCGCCGGCCTCGACCAGATACAGCTCCAGTTCGATCTGTTCTGTAGCTCCAGCGATGTGCTCGAGCATGCGCGGAAAGAACTGCGGGCCGTCGATCAACAGTTCGAAACGGTTGCCGTCACGCCAGGGAAACACCGCACCGCGCATGTCAGCGCGCCGTGAAAATCAGCACCGCACCCACCGGCACCGACAGACTGATCGCCGACAGATCGGCGAGTTTGCGCAGGTTTTCCAGGCCCGGCGCCAGATCGAAATCCTCGGCGTTGATCACCAGCGGCTCCAGTGTCACCACCTGAAAGCGCCGATCATCCAGACGCGTGGCGAGCAACTCGGCCGGGTATTCGTGCTGCTTGCCGTGCAGGCTGACGGTAAGCGGCAGGCGCAATTCCAACTGCGCGCCGGGCGCCAGATCGTTAATCGGGCGCAAGTCGATCTGGGTGGTGATGGTCGCCGAAGGGAATTGCTCGATCTGGAACAGCTCCTTGCGCATGCGCTCATCGCGCAGCGGAATGCCGCTGTTGATCGATTCGAGCTCGACTTCGACCTCGGCGCGACCGTTGGGGTCGACCTTGCCGTGCAGCACCAGAAAGCGCTGCACTTCCGACACGCTGGCATTTTTGGTGCTGACGAACGACAGCCGCGACGACTCGCCGTCCAGGTACCAATTGGCCTGGGCCGGCAGTGCAGCGGCGGTCAACAGCAGACTGGCGAAGGTTGTATAGAGGGAGCGGTTGAACATTGAACACTCGTGGGGGCGATAAACCTGCACGAACCTTAACCGCCCGCCAAGTTATTGCAAGCCCTGTGGGAGCGAGCCTGCTCGCGAATGCAATGCTCCCCGCACAGCATGTATTGCGGCTTGCGACGATTTCGCGAGCAGGCTCGCTCCCACAGGGGAGACCAGATAATTCAGGGATTCAGGCGACAGCCCTGGCGTTCGCTCAGCCACTGCGCGCTGTGGCTGCGGCCCAAGCCGCTGACGGTGATGATTTTGCTCGAAGCGTCATCGGTAAAACCGCTGGTTGGCAGCCATTGCTTCACATAGCTACGGCAATACCCAGCATCGTTGTTCATCACATAACGACACGAGCAATATTCCTTGGCGGTGTAGGCGCTGATGATGTCCGGGAAAGCCCAGAGGTTTTCCCGTTCATACCAACCCCAACCGAGCAGCACGACCAACAGCAACAATAGAAAGCGCTTCATGGCCGCACCGCCTGCAACACGCGTTTGAGCAATTCATTGTGCTGGTAGCTGCCATCTCGATCATCGGCGTAACGCACGATCACCAGTTTCTCGCTGGGCATCACATACAGCGCCTGGCCCCAGTGGCCGAGGGCGGCGAAGGTGTCGGGTGGGGCGTCGGGCCATGGTGATGGTGTGCCATCGACAGGGCGATTGAGCCACCAATGTCCGCCGGGCACGGCTTCGTCCTGCTGCGCCTTGTAGCCAGCAAAGGGCTTGAGATTGAATGCCACCCAATCCTCGGGCAGCAACTGCCGATCGTTCCAGCGCCCGCCCCGCGCCATCAACAGACCGACCCGCGCCAGATCCCGCGCGGTGAGATAGGCATAGGACGAGGCGACAAAGGTACCGCTGGCATCGCTTTCCCACACGGCGTGGCGAATGCCCAACGGTTCGAACAATGCTGTCCACGGGTAATCGGCGTAACGCTCTGGGCCGACCATGGTTTTCAGGGCGGCGGCGAGCAGATTGCTGTCACCGCTGGAATAACGGAAAGCCTGACCCGCTGCGGCGTAGGCGTCGTGGCCCGCAGTGAACGCGGCCATGTCGCGATGGCCGCGGGTGTAGAGCATCGCCACCACCGAAGATTTCAGCGGGGCGTATTCGTAGTCTTCCTGCCAATCCAGACCGGAGGCCCAGTTCAGCAGATGGCCGAGGGTGATCGCCGGGTGTTTTTCCAGCGCCGGGTAGAACTTCAGCGCTGGATCGTCGAGCTTGAACCGGCCTTCGCCATAGGCCACGCCGAGGACAGCGGCCAGCAGGCTTTTGCTGATCGACCAGGTCAGATGCGGTGTCTGTGCAGTGGTCGGAGCGGCGTAGCGTTCGTAGATGATCTGGCCGTCGCGGATGATCAGCAAGGCGTCGGTGCGGATGCCCTGGCGGGTGACGTCGTTGCGGGGCGCGAAGGCGTAGTTTTCCAGTGCCAGGGCAGCCGGGCCGGTGATCTGTGGGGCGATAGGCCATTGCTCGCCGGGCCATTGTTCGGCGCGGACGGTGAGGCTGATCAGCAGCAGGAACAGCGACAGGCCTTTGAACATGGTGGGCGCTCTGGGAATGAACCTGCTGAGCCTAGTCAGGGTTTATGACAAATTTTAGATGTTGGTCGTCCATGAAATTGCCATCGCTGGCAAGCCAGCTCCCACAGGGGTCCCAAGTGAACACACATTTCATGAACACGTTTGAAACCTGTGGGAGCGGGCTTGCCCGCGATGAGGCCAGTCAGGCCAACGCAAGAGCCTTGGCCAAGCGCTTGGCCCGGGCCCCTGCAGCCAATTGCATCACGCCTTGATCACGCTGCCACATCGCTGCCCACGCAGGATCACCCTGCACCAACGCCTGATCTACCTCGGTCTTGAGTGATTCAAACTGCGCAAACAACCCGCCCAGCACGACATGCCCGGCCGGATTGTTCGGCGCTTGCCGGCTGGCCTCGGCGCACCCGGCCAGAAGCGCCAGCAAACGCAATTGCAGGGCCTGCGGCCAGTCGTTGTCCTGGCCGACGCCGTACAACCACGCGGTCATGGCGCTGAGCACGTAGACATCTTCAAGACTGCGAAACGGTTTGACGTAGGCGTCCCAGCCATCGCCGGCGAGCAGTTCGCACAGGGCGCCGTCGAGGTGCAGGCTACCGTGGCTGATGTCCGGCATCAACGGCAACGCCGGCAGTTTTTCCACCTTAACGCCGGGCTCGCCGGGATACACCACCGCCAGACTCAGGCGCGGTGCTTCGTCAAGCTCCTCACTGCGCGCAGCCACCAGTAACCAATCGGCGGCGTCGCCTGCGGTGACGAAATCCTTGCGCCCGCTCAAGCGCAAATCTTTCAGCCGCGTTTGCATATCGGCCGGGCGCAGGCTGCGTTGTTCGGTCGCGCACAAGGCGCCGAGGCTCAGTGGCGCGCTCGGCCACAACATGCGCAGCGCCGCCTGATAACCGACCAGAAACGCCAGCCCCGGCGTGGCCATCCGCCGCCCGCCAGCCACCGCCAATTCGTACGGCGTGACGTTGCCCAGCGCCTGCAACAACGTTGCAAAACCCTCGGCCAGATCAGCAACGGCGGGCAAGCGTTCACGGCGGTGCAACAGATCTGTCCAGGGCATGGGCGCCTCCTTGTGGGCTGTCATATAAGCATCACCGAACGTTCATGGCGATGACACCGGGGCTACATAGCCTGACTTTGCACAACACGGCTGCATAAAGAAAGTCGATCGGCTGCAACCCACGACGGGTTAAAGGCCCGTACGGAGATTCACATGACGCAAATCGCCCGCATCAGCGACACCGGCAATGAACGCCGCCTGCAAGCCGAACGCCTGATCGGCGCCGAAGCCTTGCAGCAAGCCCAGGCCCTGCGCTTCGCCGTCTTCAGCGGCGAGTTCAACGCCAAACTCAAAGGCGCGGAACTGGGTCTGGACATGGATGATTATGATGTTCACTGCAGCCACATCGGCGTGCGTGATCTGAACACCGGGCGCCTGGTAGCGACCACGCGTCTGCTCGATCACACCGCCGCCAGCAGCCTCGGCAAGTTCTACAGCGAAGAAGAATTCAGCCTGCACGGCCTCGCCCATCTGCAAGGCCCGATCCTGGAAATCGGCCGCACCTGCGTCGATCCGGCGTACCGCAACGGCGGCACCATCGCCGTGCTCTGGGGCGAATTGGCCGAAGTGCTCAATCAGGGCGGCTACAGCTATCTGATGGGTTGCGCGAGCATCCCGATGCAGGACGGCGGCATTCAGGCCCACGCGATCATGCAGCGTCTGCGCGAGCGTTATCTGTGCACCGAACACCTGCGCGCCGAGCCGAAAAATCCGCTGCCGACGCTGGATATTCCATCCAACGTCATCGCCGAAATGCCACCGCTGCTCAAGGCCTACATGCGCCTCGGTGCGAAGATCTGCGGCGAGCCATGCTGGGACGAAGACTTCCAGGTGGCCGACGTGTTCATCCTGCTCAAGCGCGACGAACTCTGCCCGCGCTACGCCAAACACTTCAAGGCGGCGGTGTGATGAGCCGGTTGCGGGTGTACGCGCGAATCGCGCGAGTGCTGCTGGTGGTGACACTGGGCCTGACCATGGCCAGCGTGTTCGGCGTGTTCGAACGCATCGGTCTGGCCCACTCGATGGAGCGGCGCCAGCGCTGGTCGCGCTTCTTCATGGCGCGGCTGAGCAATGCCCTGCCGTTTCGCGTGAGGGTCCATGGCGAGCTGCCAAAACAGCCGATGCTGTGGGTCAGCAATCATGTGTCGTGGACCGATATTCCGCTGCTGGGCATGCTCACGCCGCTGTCGTTTCTGTCCAAGGCCGAAGTGCGCACCTGGCCGGTGGCCGGCTGGCTCGCAGCCAAGGCCGGCAGCCTGTTCATCCGCCGTGGGTCGGGCGACAGTCAGTTGATCCGCAAGCAAATGACCCGCCATCTGCAAACCGAACATGCACTGCTGATGTTCCCTGAAGGCACCACCACCGATGGCCGTTCGCTGCGCACTTTTCATGGTCGCCTGCTCTCGGCGGCGATCGATTCCGAAGTGATGCTGCAACCGGTGGCGATCCGTTATCTGCGTGACGGCGAAATCGACACGCTCGCACCGTTCATTGGTGACGATGACCTGCTCTCGCACCTGATGCGCCTGTTCAGCCATGACTGCGGCGACGTCGAAGTGCATCTGCTCAAGCCAATAGAGTGTCAGGGCCGCGAGCGTGCGGCGCTGGCGTTCGAAGCGCAGCAGGCGGTGCAGAAGGTGTTGTTTGGTGAGGTGGCGAAACCTGCCGAACCGCGTCGCGCAGGCGATTTGATCGCCGCCTGAAAACACAAATCCCCTGTGGGAGCGAGCCTGCTCGCGAAGGCGTCGTGCCATTCAGCATCTATATTGGCTGAGACACCGCATTCGCGAGCAGGCTCGCTCCCACATTCAGATCTTCAGCGGATCAGAGTTTTGCGCAAAATCCTGAAGTTGCGGATAAAACAGGCTGAAGTCTTCACTCAACGGCTCATACAACCGCCGCAACTCCGCCATTGCCCCGGCCAATTCCTCCGGCCTGGTCAGGCGCCGCGAGATCCCGCGCAGCACCTGCTCCAGCACATCGAATTCGCGATACGAGCCCAGCCAGTCGTTAGCGACCATGTGCGGGGCGATCTTTGCCAGCCGTTCCGGCAATTGCCGTTCACGGGACAGCACGTGATAGACGTCTGCGGTGAACTGCTCCAGCGGCCGGTCGGCATACAGCGTCCAGTCCCGCGCCAGGCAATGATCGAAAAACACATCGAGGACGATTCCGGCATAGCGCCGCCGCGTTTCGCTGAAGCGTCCCAAAGCAATGTCGACCAGTGGATGGCGATCGGTAAAGACGTCGATGCGCCGATGCAGGGCGATCGCCGCCTCCACTTCCGGGTCGAACTGGCCTTGCAGCCGCCCTTTGACGAAGTCGCCATACAGGCTGCCGAGTAACTGACCGGGGCGCTGGCCGCCGAGATGCAAATGCGCGAGATAGTTCATGGGCGCAGCTTAGCACTGCGCTCGCTCCTCCAGCACCCTCATATCGTTATAACCCGATATAGCGATTTATGCGTTCGTCAGACCGAATTCATATTGGTATATCGCGATCCAACGATTTAAAGTTCGCTCCATCGCGATATATCGCTACTGCCACCACGAGCCCAAGCCATGAACCTCGACCTCGACGAAATAATAAAAGCCCTGGCGCACCCAGTACGGCGAGACATCCTCAACTGGCTGAAAGACCCGAAAGGCGAATTCCCCGAGCAGTTGCACAACCACGAGTACGGCATCTGTGCCGGGCAGATCGATCAGCGTTGCGGCCTGTCGCAATCGACCGTGTCGGCACACCTGGCAACGTTGCAACGGGCCGGTCTGATCAGCAGCCAGAAGGCCGGGCAGTGGCATTTTTTCAAACGTAACGAGGACGTCATCCAGGCGTTTCTCAGCACCCTCAGTAAAGAGCTCTGACCCTTAACGTCAGCCAGCCGACAAGGAAACCTGCATGCCCCTTTCGCTTCTCATCCTCGCCCTGAGCGCCTTCGCCATCGGCACCACCGAGTTCGTCATCATGGGCCTGCTGCCCGACGTGGCGGCGGACCTCGGCGTGTCGATTCCCGGCGCCGGCTGGCTGGTGACCGGTTACGCCCTGGGCGTGGCCATCGGTGCTCCGTTCATGGCGCTGGCCACCGCGAAGCTGCCGCGCAAGGCCGCGCTGGTGGCGTTGATGGGCATCTTTATTGTCGGCAACCTGCTCTGCGCCATCGCCAGCGACTACAACGTGCTGATGTTTGCCCGGGTCGTCACCGCGCTGTGTCACGGCGCGTTCTTCGGCATCGGCTCGGTGGTGGCGGCCAATCTGGTCGCGCCGAACAAACGTGCCTCCGCGGTCGCCCTGATGTTCACCGGTCTGACCCTGGCCAACGTGCTCGGCGTACCGCTGGGCACCGCATTGGGTCAGGAAGCCGGCTGGCGTTCGACCTTCTGGGCGGTGACCGTCATCGGTGTGATCGCGCTGATCGGCCTGATCCGCTTCCTGCCGGCCAAGCGTGACGAAGAGAAACTCGACATGCGCGCCGAACTGGCCGCGCTCAAAGGCGCCGGCATCTGGCTGTCGCTGAGCATGACCGCGCTGTTCGCCGCCTCGGTGTTCACCCTGTTCACCTACGTTGCCCCACTGCTTGGGGAAGTCACCGGTGTGTCGCCACGTGGCGTGACCTGGACGCTGATGCTCATCGGTCTGGGCCTGACGGTCGGCAACATCATCGGCGGCAAACTCGCCGACAAAGGCATGGCCGCCACGCTGATCGGCGTGTTCATCGCCATGGCCGTGGTTTCCACGGTGCTGAGCTGGACCAGCGTCGCGCTGATCCCGACCGAGATCACTCTGTTCCTCTGGGCCACCGCGTGTTTCGCCGCTGTGCCGGCGCTGCAAGTCAACGTGGTGACCTTCGGCAAGGCTGCGCCGAACCTGGTTTCGACCCTGAACATCGGCGCCTTCAACGTTGGCAACGCCCTCGGCGCCTGGGTCGGTGGCAGCGTCATCGCCCACGGCTACGGCCTGACCAGCGTGCCACTGGCCGCCGCCGCGCTGGCCGTACTTGCCCTGCTGGTGACCCTGATTACCTTCCGCCAGAACGGCAATGCCGAGCTGGCGCCTGCTTCCAACTGATCAACTTCCTTAATTAAAGAGAGGCTTTTAGACATGGCGACTATTTTCGACCCGATCAAACTCGGCGACATCGAGCTGAACAACCGCATCATCATGGCCCCGCTGACCCGTTGCCGCGCCGACGAAGGCCGTGTGCCGAACGCGCTGATGGCCGAATACTACGTACAACGCGCCTCGGCCGGCCTGATTCTCAGCGAAGCCACTTCGGTAACGCCGATGGGCGTCGGCTACCCGGATACCCCGGGCATCTGGTCCAACGATCAAGTGCGTGGCTGGGCCAACGTGACCAAAGCGATTCACGGCGCCGGCGGCAAGATCTTCCTGCAACTGTGGCATGTTGGCCGCATTTCTCACCCTTCGTACCTGAACGGTGAAGCACCGGTGGCCCCAAGCGCCATTCAGCCAAAGGGTCATGTCAGCCTGGTGCGCCCACTGGCCGACTACCCAACCCCGCGCGCCCTGGAAACCGCTGAAATCGCCGACATCGTCGACGCCTACCGCACCGGCGCCGAGAACGCCAAGGCCGCCGGTTTCGACGGCGTGGAAATCCACGGCGCCAACGGTTACCTGCTCGACCAGTTCCTGCAAAGCAGCACCAACCAGCGCACCGACCAGTACGGCGGCTCGCTGGAAAACCGTGCACGCCTGCTGCTGGAAGTGACCGACGCCGCGATCGAAGTCTGGGGCGCCGGCCGCGTTGGTGTGCACCTGGCACCGCGTGCCGATTCCCATGACATGGGCGATGACAACCTTGCCGAGACCTTCACCTACGTCGCCCGTGAACTGGGCAAGCGTGGCATCGCGTTCATCTGCTCGCGCGAAAAAGAAGGCGCCGACAGCCTCGGCCCGCAACTGAAAGAAGCGTTCGGTGGCCCATACATTGCCAACGAGAAGTTCACCAAGGAAAGCGCCAACGAGTGGCTGGCCAGCGGCAAGGCAGACGCCGTAGCGTTCGGCGTGCCGTTCATTGCCAACCCGGACCTGCCGGCACGTTTGCAGGCCGATGCGCCGTTGAACGAGCCGCATCCGGAGACTTTCTACGGTAAAGGTCCGGTCGGTTATATCGACTATCCGACCTTGTAATCAGGCTGTAGCGCAGAAATGAAAAAGCCCCGGACTTGTGAGAGTCCGGGGCTTTTTGTTGTTCGGCTTGGGGCTTGTAGCGTGGCACCCGGCGTAGCCCCTCACCCCAGCCCTCTCCCGAGGGAGAGGGAGCCGATTGGTGTGTTTTTCAAACTTTGAGTTCGGCGGGATATTTCAGGTCGGCACGGCTTGAGCAAACAACCCGGTCGGTCCCGCCATTGGGGAGAGGGAGCCGATTTGCAGATCCTTCAGAACCCGAGTTCGGCGGGATATTTCAGGTCAGCGTCACTCGAAAGATCAGCTTGGTCGGTCCCCTCTCCCTCTGGGAGAGGGCTAGGGTGAGGGAAACGCGGCAAAACACGGATTCACAAGAGCTACACAATTTCCCTACAAAATCCACGGCCGGCTACGTTTAAACTCCCCGCCGCAATAATCGGCCATAGCGGCTGATTGACATCCTGCCGGGCAATTGCGCATTTTGTTTCATTTGCGCAGGCTTGGGCTCAGGCGCAGCATGTCCAGCCCGGTGTCGACCCAGCGTTCAGCCTCGGCGTGCAGTTCGAAGCTGTCCGGAGCCAGCAGCCAGCCGTACAGCAGGCCGTCGATGTAGGCATGAATGCTGATCGCCGCGCGGGCCGTGTCGAGGTCTTCCGGCAACTGGCCGCGATTCACCGCATTACGCAGGGTCAGGCCGATGCGCACGTTGCAATCGAGACTGGCCGTCCGGCGCTGCTGGCGCAGATCGCACATTTCATCGGTGAATTCGCACTTATGAAACAGAATTTCGTTGATGCGCCGGGTTTTCGGGTCCAGTGCAACTTGATGAAACAAATGAATCAGCAACTGCCGCATGCAGCCCAGCGGGTCCGGTTCGTCTTCGCTTTCGCTGGCCTTGGCCAGTTCATCCAGCGGTTCGTGCAGGCTGTCGAGCATGGCCTGGACCAGATCGGCCTTGTTGCTGAAATGCCAGTAGATGGCGCCACGCGTCACGCCGGCGAGGGTCGCGATGTCCGCCAGGGTGGTGCGGGCAACCCCCCTTTCATAAAAGGCTTTCTCGGCCGCTTCCAGAATCTGGCTGCGGGTTTCCTGAGCTTCCTCTTTGGTACGACGGACCATGGCAGTAAAACCTCAAACAGGATGTTTCAGGGATGGCTGAATATCCGCTGAATAAAGAGGGGGCGATCTCTCGTGAATCGACTCCCCGGCCTACAATTTCAAACCTTGCGACGACTTTTGTATCAGGGTGGGTACACGGCGCAGGTGTTTACAAACAACCATGAACGTAAGTATATTACTTAGCAAGCTACTTATCCACCCGGTACCCGATTTTTACTCTTTCACACTTCTTGTGCGCTTCTTGCGCGCCTGACCCGAGGATCTTCATGCAATTCAAGCCAGCTGTTACCGCTCTGGTCACTGCCGTCGCCCTGGCATCGCTGCTCAGCGGATGTAAAAAGGAAGAAGCGGCCCCAGCCGCTCCGCCTCCTCAGGTCGGCGTCGTCACCCTGCAACCACAAGCCTTTACCCTGACCTCGGAACTTCCGGGCCGCACCAGTGCGTTCCGCATCGCTGAAGTTCGCCCGCAGGTCAACGGCATTATCCTCAAGCGTCTGTTCAAGGAAGGCGCCGACGTCAAAGCCGGCCAGCAGCTGTATCAGATCGATCCGTCGGTCTATGAAGCTACGCTGAAAAGCGCCGAAGCCGAGCTGCGTTCGACCAAGTCGATTTCCGACCGCTACAAGCAACTGGTCGACGAACAAGCCGTGAGCCGTCAGGAATACGACACCGCACTGGCCAACCGCCTGCAATCGGAAGCATCGTTGCAGAGCGCGCAGATCAACGTGCGCTACACCAAAGTCTACGCGCCGATCTCTGGCCGTATCGGCCGCTCTTCGGTCACCGAAGGCGCACTGGTCAGCAATGGCCAGGCCGATGCAATGGCAGTGATTCAGCAGCTCGACCCGATCTACGTCGACGTGACCCAATCGTCGGTGGAACTGCTGGAGCTGCGCCGCGAGCTGGAAAGCGGCCGTCTGCAGAAGGCCGGCGACAACGCCGCTGCGGTCAAGCTGACCCTGGAAGACGGCAGCCAATACAAGCTCGACGGCAAGCTGGAATTCTCCGAAGTCTCGGTTGACCAGACCACCGGCTCGGTAACCCTGCGCGCAGTGTTCCCGAACCCCGATCACACCCTGCTGCCAGGCATGTTCGTTCACGCCCAGCTGCAAGCCGGCGTCAACAGCGCAGCGATCCTCGCGCCGCAACAAGGCGTGACCCGCGACCTCAAAGGCACCCCGACCGCACTGGTCGTCGGCGCCGATAACAAGGTCGAGCTGCGTCAGCTCAAGGCCAGCCGCACTGTCGGCAGCCAGTGGCTGATCGAAGATGGCCTGAAAGCCGGCGATCGTCTGATCACCGAAGGGCTGCAGTACGTCAAACCGGGCGTCGAGGTCAAAGCGACCGAGGCGACTAACGTCGGCACCAAGAACCCGGCCCCCGCACAGGCAGCTGACAAAGCCGCCGGCGGCAAAGGGGAGTAACCCATGTCAAAATTCTTCATCGACCGTCCGATTTTCGCCTGGGTAATCGCCCTGGTGATCATGCTGGTCGGGGCACTTTCGATCCTGAAATTGCCGATCAACCAATACCCGAGCATTGCGCCACCGGCCATTGCGATCCAGGTGACCTACCCAGGCGCGTCCGCACAAACCGTGCAGGACACCGTGGTGCAGGTCATCGAGCAACAGCTCAACGGTATCGACAACCTGCGTTATGTGTCGTCGGAAAGTAACTCCGACGGCAGCATGACCATCACCGCGACCTTCGAGCAAGGCACCAATTCCGACACCGCGCAGGTCCAGGTCCAGAACAAGCTGAACCTGGCCACCCCGCTGCTGCCGCAGGAAGTGCAGCAACAGGGTATCCGCGTGACCAAGGCAGTGAAGAACTTCCTGCTGGTGATCGGCGTGGTGTCGCGTGACGGCAGCATGACCAAGGACGACCTGTCCAACTACATCGTGTCGAACATGCAGGACCCGATCTCGCGGACCGCCGGTGTCGGTGACTTCCAGGTCTTCGGTGCGCAGTACGCGATGCGTATCTGGCTCGACCCGGCCAAGTTGAACAACTTCAACCTGACCCCGGTCGACGTGAAGAATGCCATTGCTGCGCAGAACGTCCAGGTGTCGTCCGGTCAGCTCGGTGGCTTGCCTGCCGTGCAGGGCCAGCAACTGAACGCGACGATCATCGGCAAGACCCGTCTGCAGACCGCTGAGCAGTTCAAGGAAATCCTGCTCAAGGTCAACAAGGACGGTTCGCAGGTTCGCCTCAAAGACGTGGCTGAAGTCGGCCTCGGCGGTGAGAACTACGCGATCAGTGCCCAGTTCAACGGCAGCCCGGCGTCCGGTCTGGCGGTGAAACTGGCCAACGGTGCCAACGCCCTCGATACCGCCAAAGCGCTGCGCAACACCATCGACAGCCTCAAGCCGTTCTTCCCGCAAGGCATGGAAGTGGTGTTCCCGTACGACACCACTCCGGTGGTGACCGAATCGATCAAAGGCGTGGTGCACACGCTGGTCGAAGCGATCGCGCTGGTGTTCCTGGTGATGTTCCTGTTCCTGCAGAACTTCCGCGCCACCGTCATCACCACGATGACCGTGCCCGTGGTACTGCTCGGTACGTTCGGCATCCTCGCCGCCGCCGGTTTCAGCATCAACACCCTGACCATGTTCGGCATGGTGCTGGCCATCGGTCTGCTGGTGGACGACGCCATCGTCGTGGTGGAAAACGTCGAGCGGGTGATGAGCGAAGAAGGCTTGTCACCGAAGGAAGCGACGAAGAAGTCCATGGGCCAGATCCAGGGCGCACTGGTCGGTATCGCCCTCGTGCTCTCGGCGGTACTGCTGCCGATGGCGTTCTTTAGCGGTTCCACCGGGGTGATCTACAAGCAGTTCTCGATCACCATCGTGTCGGCCATGGCCCTGTCGGTACTGGTTGCCCTGATCTTCACCCCGGCGCTGTGCGCAACCATGCTCAAGCCGATTCCGAAAGGCGAGCACGGCACCCCGAAGAAAGGTTTCTTCGGCTGGTTCAACCGCAATTTCGACCGTGGCGTACGCAGCTACGAGCGCGGCGTCGGCAACATGCTGACCCGCAAGGCGCCGTATCTGCTGGCGTACCTGTTGATCGTGGTGGGCATGATCTGGCTGTTCACCCGCATCCCGACCGCGTTCCTCCCGGAAGAAGACCAGGGCGTACTGTTCGCTCAGGTGCAGACCCCGGCCGGTTCCAGTGCCCAGCGCACGCAGGTGGTCGTGGATGAAATGCGTGAGTACCTGCTGCGTCCGAACAAGGACGGCGGTGAAGCGGACGCGGTGGCTTCGGTGTTCACCGTGACCGGCTTCAACTTCGCCGGCCGTGGTCAGAGCTCGGGTATGGCGTTCATCATGCTCAAGCCGTGGGGCGAACGTAACGCCGACAACAGCGTGTTCAACCTCGCTGCGCGTGCCCAGCAACACTTTTTCAGCTTCCGCGACGCGATGGTGTTTGCCTTCGCCCCGCCAGCGGTTCTGGAATTGGGTAACGCCACCGGTTTCGACGTGTTCCTGCAGGACCGCGCCGGTATCGGTCACGAAAAACTGATGGAAGCGCGCAACCAGTTCCTCGGCATGGCGGCGCAAAGCAAGGTGCTGACCCAGGTGCGTCCGAACGGCCTGAACGACGAGCCGCAGTTCCAGCTGGAAATCGACGACGAGAAGGCCAGTGCCCTCGGCATCACCATCAGCGACATCAACAACACTCTGTCGATCGCGCTGGGCAGTAGCTACGTCAACGACTTCATCGACCGTGGTCGGGTGAAGAAGGTATATGTGCAGGGCCAGCCGGACTCGCGCATGAGCCCCGAAGACCTGAAGAAGTGGTACGTGCGTAACGCCGAAGGCACCATGGTTCCGTTCTCGGCGTTCGCCAAGGGCGAGTGGGTCTACGGTTCGCCGAAGCTGGCGCGCTACAACGGTGTGGAAGCGGTCGAGGTCCTCGGGGCTCCGGCGCCGGGCTACTCCACCGGTGAAGCGATGGCTGAAGTCGAAGCGATTGCCAAGAAGCTGCCGTCCGGTGTCGGTATCTCCTGGACCGGTCTGTCCTACGAGGAACGTCTGTCCGGCTCGCAAGCGCCAGCGCTGTACGCCCTGTCGCTGCTGATGGTGTTCCTGTGTCTGGCGGCGCTGTATGAAAGCTGGTCGATTCCGATCGCGGTCATGCTCGTGGTACCGCTGGGGATCATCGGTGCACTGATGGCCACCAGCCTGCGCGGTCTGTCCAACGACGTGTACTTCCAGGTGGGCTTGTTGACGACCATCGGTCTGGCGGCTAAAAACGCCATTCTGATCGTCGAATTCGCCAAGGAACTGCATGAACAGGGACGCAGCCTGCGTGAAGCGGCGATTGAAGCCTGCCGCATGCGTCTGCGCCCGATCATCATGACCTCGCTGGCCTTCGTTCTCGGTGTTGTGCCGCTGGCGATTTCCACCGGCGCCGGTTCAGGCAGTCAGCACGCGATCGGTACCGGCGTGATTGGCGGTATGCTCACGGCCACGATCCTGGCGATCTTCTGGGTCCCACTGTTCTTCGTTACTGTGTCGTCCATCGGTCAGCGCAAAAAGACCGACGCGGATGAGACTACTGAAACTCCTAAAGAGGCTGGCCAATGAGCAAGTCGCTACTCTCCATCGCAGTCGCCGCCTTCGTGCTGAGCGGTTGCTCGCTGATACCTGACTATCAGCAGCCTGAGGCTCCGGTCGCAGGCCAGTACCCGCAGGGGCCGGCGTACTCGCCGGCCCAGGCTCCGGCGCAAGCCGCTGCCGAACAGGGCTGGAAGCAGTTTTTCCATGACCCGGCCCTGCAACAGCTGATCCAGGTCGCCCTGGAAAACAACCGCGACCTGCGTGTCGCGGCGCTGAACATCGACGCTTACGCGGCGCAGTACCGCATCCAGCGCGCCGACCTGTTCCCGGCAGTGTCGGCCAATGCCGCCGGCAGCCGCCAGCGTCTGCCGGCCCGTGCCTCGCAGACCGGCGAGTCGATGATCAGCAGTTCGTATTCCGCCACCGTCGGCGTCAGCGCCTACGAACTCGACCTGTTCGGTCGGGTGCGCAGCCTGAGCGAGCAAGCGCTGCAACAGTATTTCGCTACCGAAGAAGCACGCCGCAGCACACAGATCAGTCTGGTCGCCAACGTCGCCAATGCCTACCTGACCTGGCAGGCGGACAAGGAACTGCTCAAGCTGACGCAGGACACCCTCGGTGCCTTCGAAGAAAGCTACAAATTGACCAGCCGCAGCAACGAAGTCGGTGTGGCTTCGGCGCTGGATCTGGCACAGTCGCGTACCTCGGTGGAAAACGCCCGGGCGCAACTGGCGCGTTATACCCGCCAGGTCGCACAGGACGAAAACAGCCTGACCCTGCTGCTCGGCACCGGTATTCCGGCCAATCTGCAAGCAGCCAAACCGCTGTCTGATGATCTGCTCAGCGACGTACCGGCCGGTCTGCCTTCGGACCTGCTGCAACGTCGTCCGGACATTCTGCAGGCCGAGTACAACCTGAAGGCGGCCAACGCCAACATCGGCGCGGCGCGTGCAGCGTTCTTCCCGAGCATCAGCCTGACCGCCAACGCGGGCAGCCTGAGCCCGGATCTGTCCGGTCTGTTCAAGGGTGGCTCGGGGACGTGGCTGTTCCAGCCGCAGATCAACCTGCCGATCTTCAACGCCGGCAGCCTGCGCGCCAGCCTCGACTACGCCAAGATCCAGAAGGACATTGGCGTGGCGAACTACGAGAAGTCGATTCAAACGGCCTTCCAGGAAGTCGCCGACGGCCTCGCCGCCCGCCAGACCTACACCGAGCAGCTGCAAGCGCAGCGTGACTTCGTTCAGGCCAACCAGGATTACTACCGCCTGGCCGAACGTCGCTACCGCATCGGCGTCGACAGCAACCTGACCTTCCTCGATGCCCAGCGTCAGTTGTTCAGCGCACAACAAGCGTTGATCACCGACCGCCTCGCGCAGCTGACCAGTGCGGTCAACCTGTACAAGGCACTGGGCGGTGGCTGGAATGCGCAGACCGCGCAGAACGAAGCGCTGAAAGAAGAAGCGCCGAAGATGAAGCTGTTCTGATCATCGGCTGACTACATCAAGCCCACCTTATTGGTGGGCTTTTTGTTGCCTGTCGCAAAGGTTTCGCGGCCGAACTGGCCTCTTCGCGAGAAGGCTCGCTCCCACAGGGAAACGCATTCCAGTTGTGGGAGCGAGCCTGCTCGCGAAGGGGACCTAACACTCACCACAAATCAGCATGAATCTTGCGTTCGATAACCGCCCAAAACCCGCTTTCAGCAATTGAACCCGAACACACAGGCCCTTCACCATTCGAACCAGAAAACCAATAACAACAAGGTTCGACACCATGCTCCTGCGCCCTGCCCCGCCCGGCTGACCGCCACCGCTGCATCTCAGACCTGCATCACGTTGCCTGCGCCGCACCCGCCGCGACAGCGCAGCCGTTCGCCCTAAAAAAACAAGAGAGACCCAAGTCCATGACAGTTTTCCCTGTGCCCTACGCATTGCCCGCTGTGATCGCCCTGGCCATCGCCGGTCTGGCCCTGCCGGCAAGCGCCGAAGAAGGCGGTTTTGTCGAAGACGCCAAGGTCAACCTTAACCTGCGCAACTTCTACATCAACCGCAACTTCACTAACCCGACCAAGACCCAAGGCAAGGCTGAAGAGTGGACGCAGAGTTTCATCCTCGACGCCAAATCCGGCGTCACCCAAGGCACCGTCGGTTTCGGCATGGACGTACTCGGGCTGTATTCGATCAAGCTCGATGGCGGTAAAGGCACGGGCGGTACGCAGTTGTTGCCGCTGGACCATGACGGGCGCCCGGCGGACAACTTCGGCCGCACCAACGTCGCGTTCAAGGCCAGACTTTCGCAGACCGAGGTCAAGGTCGGCGAGTGGATGCCGGTGCTGCCGATTCTGCGTTCGGACGACGGTCGCTCGCTGCCGCAAACCTTCCGTGGCGGCCAGATAACCTCCAAGGAAATCGCCGGCCTGACCCTCTATGGCGGCCAGTTCCGCGCCAACAGCCCGCGCGACGACAGCAGCATGAGCGACATGTCGATGACCGGCAAAGCCGCGTTCACCTCTGATCGTTTCAACTTCCAGGGCGGCGAATACCTGTTCAACGACAAGCGCACACAGATCGGCCTGTGGAACGCGCAACTCAAGGACATCTACAGCCAGCAGTACCTCAATGTGCTGCACAGTCAGCCGCTCGGCGACTGGACGCTGGGCGCCAACCTCGGCTTTTTCTACGGCAAGGAAGATGGCAGCGCGCGTGCCGGCGATCTGGACAACAAGACCTGGTACGGCATGTTTTCGGCCAAGTACGGCGGCAACACGTTCTACCTCGGCTTGCAGAAATTGACCGGCGACAGCGCGTGGATGCGGGTCAACGGCACCAGTGGCGGCACGCTGGCCAACGACAGCTACAACGCCAGTTATGACAACGCTCAGGAACGCTCCTGGCAGCTGCGCCACGACTACAACTTCGCCGCCATGGGCATCCCCGGCCTGACCCTGATGAACCGCTACATCAGCGGCGACAACGTGCACACCGGGACGATCACCGACGGCAAGGAATGGGGTCGCGAATCGGAACTCGGTTACACGGTGCAGAGCGGCACGTTGAAGGATCTGAACGTCAGATGGCGCAACTCGACCATGCGCCGCGACTTCAGCAACAACGAGTTCGATGAAAATCGCCTGATCGTCAGCTACCCGATCAGCCTTCTCTAACCACACATGCCCCACTGTGGGAGCGAGCCTGCTCGCGAAAGCGCAGCTTCAGTCGACATCTCTGTCGAATATGAAATGGCCTTCGCGAGCAGGCTCGCTCCCACATTTGATTCCCATCACAGATGCATGCCATTGGTCAGGCCATGTAGCGCTTTTGCGGGCGACAGTTACAGTGAGCAAACCTGAAGGACTCAGGTGCTCCAACCCTTCACGCTTCCGTTTCGTAGTCGGTCTCCAGCTGTGCACCAGGTTGTCATCGGAAGACACCATTTGATCACCGGAGGATCACCTCATGATCACGCGCCGCACCACCGATTGGGACGCCAAGGCGTACCAACAGTTTTCCCGTCTCAGACAACGTCCGGTCAACGAATTGCTCGACCGTATCGAACTGCAAACCCCCCAACGCATTTACGATCTGGGCTGCGGCACCGGCATCGCTACGCAGTTGCTGGCCAAGCGTTGGCCGCGTGCGCGATTGCAGGGCATCGACAGCTCGGCGCAGATGCTCGACGAGGCCCGAGGCCTGCCGATCAAGGCCTTGTGGAAACAATCTGATCTGCTGGACTGGCAGCCTGAGCAACCGGCGGATCTGTTGTTCGCCGCCGCTGTGCTGCATTTTCTCGATGACCACGAAACCTTGCTGCCGCGCCTGCTCGGCTATTTGAATCCTGGCGGCTGCCTCGCAGCGCACATGCCGGATTGGCGCGATGCGTTGTGGTATCGGTTGATGCTGCAAACGTTGGAAGACGCCGGCCCCGGGGGCGCACCATTGGGCACGCCGGAACTGCGCCGGCGCATGGCCGTGCGGCCGCTACTGACGCTGGAGGACTACTACCGTCTGCTCGCGCCAATGACCGCGTCGCTGGACATTTGGGAGACCGAACAACTGCAAGTGGTCGACGGCAAATCGCCGGTGTATGACTGGATCAAGGTCTCGGCGTTAAGACCAGTAATGCAGGCGCTGGATTCAGCGCAGCAGGCGCGATTCATCTATCACTACCTGATGCGGGTGCATGAGCATTATCCGCAAGAGGAGGATGGGCGTACGTTGTTTGCGTTCAAGCGGATATTCATTGTCGCCAGGGTTTGAGTGCATGTGCTGATTAACACATCACGGCGTCTGCCGCTTTCGCGAGCAAGCTCGCTCCCACATTTGTTTTGTGATCGACACAACTCCAATGTGGGAGCGAGCTTGCTCGCGAAGGCGTAATTTCGGGCGCCATCAATCCCGGGATTCGACTCCTAGCTCATCCCACACCGACTCCGCCAGATGAAACGTCGCGTTCGCCGCCGGGATGCCGCAGTAAATTGCGCTCTGCATGATCACTTCCTTGATCTCGCCACGGCTGACGCCGTTGTTGGCTGCCGCGCGCAGGTGCAGTTTCAGTTCGCCCTCGCGGTTCATGCCGATCAGCATGGCGATGGTGATCAGGCTGCGGGTATGGCGGGGCAGGCCCGGGCGGGTCCAGATGTCGCCCCAGGCGTGGCGGGTGATCATCTCCTGGAATTCCGAGTTGAACTCGGTCAGCGTGGTCAGGCTGCGATCGACGTGGGCATCGCCCAGCACCGCGCGGCGGACTTGCATGCCTTCGTCGTAACGTTGTTTCTCGTCCACAAATTCTTCCTCACTGAGCCTGCAAAAACGCCAGCACACGGTCGCTGAAAGCGGCACCGGCCTGCACGTTGGACAAATGCGCCGCACGGAACTCGGCGTACTCGGCACCGCGCACGTGGTCGCGGATGAAGTGCCCGCCGGACGGCGGCGTCACCGCATCTTCGCTGCCGGCAATCACCAGCAACGGCACGTTGATCGAAGCCAGTTGTTCACGAAAATCGGCATCGCGCACGGCCGCGCAGTTGGCCGCATAACCTTGTGGATTGGTTGCGGCAAGCATGTCGGTAATCTTCTTCGCCGCCTCGGTATGGGCCGCCGAGAAGTCCGGGGTGAACCAGCGCGCAATCGAGGCATCACGCAGTGCGACCATCGCCGCCGGGCCGTCGCGCAACACGGTTTCGATGCGTGGATTCCATACCGACGGATCGCCGATTTTTGCCGCCGTGTTGCAGACGATCAGTTTGTGCAGACGATGCCCGGCATTGATCCCAAGCCACTGACCGATCAGCCCGCCCATCGACAACCCGCAGAAATGCGCGCGCTCGATATGCAGCGCATCGAGCAGACCGAGCACGTCGCGACCGAGTTGTTCGATGCTGTACGGCCCCTCGGTGACCAGCGATTGCCCATGGCCGCGCGTGTCGAAACGCAGCACGCGGAAATGCTCGGTGAACGCCGGCATTTGCGCGTCCCACATGTGCAGGTCGGTGCCCAGCGAGTTGGACAGCACCAGCACCGGCGCCTCCGCCGGGCCCTCAATTTCATAGTGCAGTTCGCCATCGGCGAGTTGAACGAAAGCCACAGCCCTCTCCTTCAGACAGTCAAAGCGTTGTGTTCAGCCACCGCGCGCTCGACCCAGACTCGCGCCTGGCCAAGGTAATGCGCGGGGTTGAGAAGATCATCGAGTTCAGCGCCACTGAGTTCGGCGGTGACTTGCGGCTCGTCAGCGAGCACCGCACGCAAATGGCGTTGCTCGGCCACTGCACGTTTGCAGCATTGTTCGAGCAGGTGATGCGCGGTGTCGCGGCCGACGCGTTGGGCGAGGACGATGCTCACCGCTTCGGCCAGCACCAGGCCTTGGGTCAATTCGAGGTTGCGGGCCATGCGCGCCGCGTCGACCTCCAGACCGTCGGCCAGCAAGCGCGCCTGTTGCAGCGAACCGGACACCAGGCAGCAGATTTCCGGCAGGGTTTCCCATTCGGCATGCCACAAACCAAGGCTGCGTTCATGTTCCTGCGGCATCGCGCTGAACAGCGTCGACACCAGCCCCGGCACCCGCGTGGCCGCGCCGATCAGCACCGCCGCGCCAACCGGGTTGCGCTTGTGCGGCATGGTCGACGACCCGCCTTTGCCCGGTGCCGCAGGCTCGAATACTTCCGCTGCTTCGGTCTGCATCAACAGGCTGATGTCGCGGCCGAATTTGCCGAGGCTCCCGGCGATCAGGCCAAGCACGGCGCCGAATTCAACGATGCGGTCACGCTGGGTGTGCCACGGTTGCTCGGGCAGGGTCAGTTGCAGCTCTTCGGCCAATGCTTTGGCGATCGGCAACGCCTGTTCACCCAGCGCCGCGAGGGTGCCGGAGGCGCCACCGAATTGCAGCACCAGCAGACGCGGTTTCAGTTGTTGCAGACGCTGACGGCTGCGCGTGACGGCGCCCAGCCATCCGGCGATTTTCATACCGAGGGTCACGGGCGTGGCGTGTTGCAGCCAGGTGCGCCCGGCCAGTGGCGTGGTGGCGAAACGTTGTGCCTGAGTGGCGAGCGAGTCGGCCAGTTGCGCCAGTTGGTCTTCGATCAGCGCCAGCGCCTGGCGCAATTGCAGGACCAGCCCGGAATCCATCACGTCCTGACTGGTCGCGCCCAGATGCACATAGCGCTCGGCTTCGGCATCGCTCGAAGCGATCTGCTTGCCCAAAGCCTTGACCAGTGGGATCGCCGAATTACCGGCCGTGGCAATCGCCTCGCCCAGCGCTGCGAAGTCATACAGACTGGCGTCGCATGCTGCGGCAATCGGTGCCACGGCCGATGAAGGAATCAGCCCGACCCGCGCCTCGGCCCGGGCCAGCGCCGCTTCGAAATCGAGCATCGCC
Source organism: Pseudomonas sp. Sample_21 (assembly GCF_004307525.1). Classification (NCBI taxonomy): domain Bacteria; kingdom Pseudomonadati; phylum Pseudomonadota; class Gammaproteobacteria; order Pseudomonadales; family Pseudomonadaceae; genus Pseudomonas; species Pseudomonas sp. Sample_21. The sequence continues at coordinate 26,093 of NZ_RCNZ01000027.1, forward strand.
TGCATCCGGCCCTGATCGCAGAACACTTCGCGCATATCGCGGGCGGTGAAGTAGGCATCGAACAATTGATTGCCCGGTCGCTGAGTCATAAACAGTCCTTGCCGGCGCGAGCCTCGCAGCCCGCGCACATGGGTTTACAGATCGTGGTGCAGATACTTCGCCTGCTTGGGCAAACGCAGACTGAACAGGAAGGCCACCGCCATCATCGCCGTGACGTACCAGTAGAAGGCGTTTTCCATGCCGCCGGCCTTGAGGCTCAGGGCCACAAACTCTGCCGAGCCGCCGAAGATTGCATTGGCCACCGCGTAAGCCAGGCCGACACCGAGGGCGCGCACTTCCGGCGGGAACATCTCGGCTTTTACCAGACCGCTGATCGAGGTGTAGAAGCTGACAATCGCCAGCGCCAGGGTGATCAGTACGAAGGCGAGGAACGGGCTGCTGATGCTTTTCAGGCTGAGCAGAATCGGCACGGTGAACAGCGTGCCGAGGGCGCCGAACCAGAGCATCGAATTACGCCGGCCGATCTTGTCGGCGAGCATGCCGAACAACGGCTGCATGCACATATACAGGAACAGCGCGCCGGTCATGATGTAGCTGGCGGTCTTGGCGTGCATCCCGGCGGTGTTCACCAGGTATTTCTGCATGTAGGTGGTGAAGGTGTAGAAAATCAGCGAGCCGCCAGCGGTGTAGCCGAGCACGGTGATGAACGCCGCTTTGTGATCGCGAAACAGTGCAGTGATGCTGCCGGCGTCTTTGTGCGCACGGGTTTCCTTATTGGTGGTTTCCTTCAGCGAACGACGCAGGAACAGCGAAATCAGCGCCGCCACCGCACCGACCACGAACGGAATCCGCCAGCCGTAGGCACGCAGGTCTTCTTCGGTGAGGAATTGCTGCAGGACCACCACCAGCGACACCGCCAGCAGTTGCCCGCCAATCAGCGTCACGTACTGGAACGAGGCGAAGAAACCGCGCTGGCCCTTGAGCGCAACTTCGCTCATGTAGGTCGCGGTGGTGCCGTACTCGCCGCCCACCGACAGACCTTGCAGCAAACGCGCGAACAGCAACAGCACTGGTGCCCAGACGCCGATGTCCTTGTAGGTCGGCAGACAGGCGATCAGCAACGAGCCGAAGCACATCATCAGAATCGAGATGAGCATCGAGTTCTTGCGCCCGTGCTTGTCAGCGACCCGGCCGAAGATCCAGCCACCAATCGGCCGCATCAGGAACCCGGCAGCGAACACGCCAGCGGTGTTGACCAGTTGCACGGTGGGATTATCGGAGGGAAAAAACGCCGGGGCGAAATAGATCGCGCAGAAGGCGTAGACGTAGAAGTCGAACCATTCGACGAGGTTGCCGGACGAAGCGCCGACGATGGCAAAGATGCGCTTGCTGCGCTCTTCGCCGGTGTAGTGGGAGGTGGTGGTTGTCATTGTTTTTTCACTCGATAGGGACAGTCACAGTCTAGACATACTTTGCAACAGTCCCGTTCCACATCGGATCGTCACCCACGTCTGGATCAGCCTTTGTGGCGAGGGGATTTATCCCCGCTAAAGTGCGAGGCACTCGCAAATCAGATACACGCGGTTCATCTGAATACCGCGCCGACTGGTTTTTGGGGCTGCTTCGCAGCCCAGCGGGGATAAATCCTCTCACCACAGGGACTCTGTCCTGCACGGGATTTGGGGTGTTCTCTCAATAATCGAAGAACACCGTCTCGGCATCGGTGCCCTGCAGAACTACATTCCACTGGTACACACCCGACGCATCCGCCTTGGCCAGCAACGTCTGGCGACGCTCCGCCGGCACACATTCCAGCAACGGATCAGCAACGTTCGCCGGTTCGCCCTCGAAATAGATCCGCGTCAGCAAATGCTTGACCAGACCACGGGCAAACACCAGCACCACCAGATGCGGCGCCTGGGTCGAGCCTTTCAACCCCGGCACGGTGCCCGGTTTGATCGTGGTGAAACGGAAGCGCCCTTCGGCGTCCACCGGTACCCGGCCGAAGCCTTCGAAATTCGGGTCGAGCGGTTTGTCCTGATGATCTTCCGGGTGGTCGTACTTGCCGACGGCGTTGGCCTGCCAGACTTCGAGCATGGCGTCGTTGACGACATCGCCATTGCCGTCGACCACCTGGCCGGTGATTGCCACGCGCTCGCCGAGGGTCAGCTCGTTGGCCAGGGTTTCGCGGTTCAGCCACGTCAGGCCGATGTGGTAATACGGCCCGACGGTGTGGGACGTGGTCGCATAGAGCGTCATCTTATTTCTCCATCGGCGTGGCTTCACGGCCGCGCAGCACGATGTCCCAGCGGTAACCGAGGGCGTAGGACGGAATGGTTTTTTCCAGATCGAAACTGGCGATCAGGCGTTCCTTGGCCGAAGTGTCCGGCACGCAGTTGTAGATCGGGTCATACGCCAGCAACGGGTCGCCGGGGAAATACATTTGCGTGACCAGTCGGGTGAGGATGCTCGGCCCGAACAGGGAAAAGTGGATGTGCGCCGGGCGCCAGGCGTTGTGGTGGTTGCCCCACGGATAGGCGCCGGGCTTGATGGTCTGGAACTGGTACCAACCATCGGCATCGGTGACGGTGCGGCCGGTGCCGGTGAAGTTCGGGTCCAGCGGCGCGTCGTGCAGGTCGCGGGCATGGTTGTAGCGGCCGGCGGCATTGGCCTGCCAGATCTCCACCAGAATCCCCGGTACCGGCAGGCCATCTTCGTCGAGCACGCGGCCGTGAATGATGATGCGCTCGCCCAACGGTTCGCCGTCGTGCTGTGCGGTCAGGTCATTGTCCTTCTCGGCAACGTGTTCGGCGCCGATGGTCGGCCCGGTGATTTCCGAGAGTGAATGGGGCAGGTACACCAAAGGCTTGGACGGCGAGCGCAGGTTGGTGGATTGATACGTCGGGTGCAGGTAGTCAGGCTGAGTGCCTGCCTGTGGGCGACGGTAACCAGGCTTGTCAGTCATTTCGCTTTCCTCAGTTCTTGTAAGTGCCGCAGCGCGTCAGACACGTTCGATGGCCAGGGCCAGACCCTGGCCAACACCGACGCACATGGTCGCCAGACCTTTCTTGCCGCCAGTCTTTTCCAGATGATGCAGGGCGGTCAGCACCAGCCGCGCACCGCTCATACCCAACGGATGACCGAGGGCAATCGCGCCGCCATTCGGGTTGACCTGCGGCGCGTCATCCGCCAGCCCCAGTTCACGCAGTACCGCCAGACCTTGGCTGGCAAACGCTTCGTTGAGCTCGATCACGTCGAAATCGCTGACCGCGACGCCAAGGCGCTCGGTCAGTTTGCGCACCGCCGGCACCGGGCCGATGCCCATCACCCGTGGTGCGACGCCGGCGCTGGCCATGCCGAGCACTTTTGCGCGGGCGGTCAGGCCGTGTTTTTTCACCGCTTCGGCTGACGCCAGAATCAGCGCAGCAGCACCATCGTTGACCCCGGAGGCATTGCCGGCGGTGACGGTTTTATCCGCGCCATTGACCGGTTTCAGTTTCGCCAGCGCTTCAATCGTAGTGTCGGCGCGCGGATGTTCGTCCTCGCTGACCACGGTTTCGCCCTTTTTGTGGGCGATGCGCACTTCGACGATTTCTTCAGCGAAGTAACCGGCAGCCTGCGCGGCGGCGGTACGTTGCTGACTGCGCAGAGCAAAGGCGTCCTGATCTGCGCGCGAAACCTTGTAGTCGTCGGCAACGTTGTCAGCAGTCTGCGGCATGGCATCGACGCCGTACTGCGCCTTCATCAGTGGGTTGATGAAACGCCAGCCGATGGTGGTGTCTTCCAGTTTCATGTTGCGCGAGAACGCCGCGTCGGCCTTGCCCATCACGAACGGTGCGCGGGACATCGACTCGACGCCGCCGGCAATCGCCAGCTCCATTTCGCCACTGGCGATGGCGCGGAATGCGGTGCCAATCGCGTCCATGCCCGAAGCGCAGAGACGATTGAGCGTAACGCCCGGCACGCTGTCCGGCAGCCCCGCCAGCAGCAGCGCCATGCGCGCGACGTTGCGGTTGTCTTCGCCGGCCTGGTTGGCGCAGCCGAGAAACACTTCATCGACGGCATTCCAGTCCACCGAAGGATTGCGCTCCATCAGTGCTTTGATCGGCACGGCGGCGAGGTCATCGGCGCGCACGGCGGACAGTGCGCCGCCGAAACGGCCAATAGGGGTGCGAATCGCATCGCAGATATACACGTCACGCATCATGCTTCTCCCGGTGCCTGACCGTGGGCGCCAGCGGTGCGCGCTTCAAGATCACGCAGTGCGGTCAACTCGACTTCGGTCGGCTCAGCGGTGGTTTCAACGGAGTCGGCAAAACGAATCGCCCAACCGGTGGCGGCGACCACTTGCTCGCGGGTCACGCCCGGATGCAGCGCGGTGACCACGAATTCGTGGGTGCCCTCCTCCGGTTCCATGATGCACAGGTCGGTGATGATCCCCACCGGCCCGGCGCCCGGCAGGCCGAGACGTTTACGCGAATCGCCACCTTCGCCGTGACCGACCGAGGTGATGAAGTCGAGCTTGTCGACAAACGACCGCGCCGACTGTTTAAGGATGATCAGCACGCTTTTCGCCGAACCGGCAATCTCCGGCGCGCCACCGGCCCCCGGCAGACGCACTTTCGGCGCGTGGTAGTCGCCGACCACGGTGGTGTTGATGTTGCCGAAACGGTCGACCTGCGCGGCGCCGAGGAAACCGACGTCGATGCGCCCGCCCTGCAGCCAGTAGCGAAAAATTTCACCGGTCGGCACCACCGTGTCGGCGGTCTCGGCCAGCTCACCGTCACCGATGGACAGCGGCAGTACGCTCGGCTTGGCGCCAATCGGGCCGGATTCGTAGATCAGCACCACGTCCGGCGATGAAGTCAGGCGCGCGAGGTTGGCGGCTTTCGATGGCAGGCCGATGCCGACGAAACATACCGAGCCGTTCTTCAGGCGCCGGGCCGCCGCGACGGTCATCATTTCATTGGTGGTGTAAGTCATTACTTGGCCTCCGAAGCAGCGGCCAATTTGGCCTGGAATTCGCTGAAGTCAGCGCAGCCATGGATGTATTCGTTGATCCACGCGGTAAACGTCTCACGGTCGCGAGCGATCGGGTCCCACGCCTGATAGAAACGATTGTCACGCTCGGTGTAACCGTGGGCGTAGGACGGATGCGCGCCACCCGGCACGTGGCAGACCGCGCTCAAGGCCCAGGTCGGCAGCACGCAAGCGTTCATCGGTGCGTTGAGGTCGTCGACGATTTCTTCCACGGTGACGATGCAGCGCTTGGCCGCCAGCGCGGCTTCTTTCTGCACACCGAGAATGCCCCAGAGCAACACGTTGCCTTTGCGGTCGGCTTTCTGCGCGTGAATCACGGTGACGTCCGGGCGTACCGATGGCACTGCCGCCAGCACTTCGCCGGTGAACGGGCAGGTCACGGTTTTGATCAGCGGATTGACCTTCGGCAGGTCGGAGCCGGCGTAGGCACGCAGCACCGCGAACGGCAGGCCGGACGCGCCGGCAACGTAGGCGTTGGCGAGGTCGGCGTGGCTGTGTTCTTCAATTTCCAGCGCGTGCGGCCATTTTTTCTCGACCGCGTCACGCAGGCGGTGCAGCGAGCCCACACCCGGGTTGCCGCCCCAGGAGAAAATCAGTTTGCGCGCGCAACCGGCGCCGATCAGTTGGTCGTAGATCAGGTCAGGCGTCATCCGCACCAGCGTCAGATCTTTCTTGCCTTGACGAATGATTTCATGACCCGCTGCCGTAGGGATCAGGTGAGTGAAGCCTTCGAGGGCGACGGTATCGCCATCGTTGACGAATTGCTTCACCGCGTCGTGCAGCGAAAGGATCTCAGCCATGGAGCGGGCTCCTGTTCTTGTAAGGAATCGCCAGTGATAAAAAGGCGCGAGGTTCAGCGCCGGAGTCACTGAAGATTAAGCTCGGGAAATTCGCCAAACAATCCGATAATCGACTGAGTGTTCGTTTATCGAACGGATTGTTGCCTCCCTAATGATCGTTCCCACGCTCCGCGTGGGAATGCTGCCGGGGACGCTCCGCGTCCCTGTACAGCCGAACGCAGAGCCTCCGTTGAGGCATTCCCACGCGGAGCGTGGGAACGATCATGGGTCTGCCTCAGGTCGCATCCGCATGACTGACCATGCCCTTGATCAGCACCGCCGCCGTCGCCAAACCGGCCGGAATCACCAGTGCGGTCAGCACTTGCTCGAAATTCCAGCCCAGGCCAAGCAAGGTTGCGCCCATCCACGCGCCGAGGATCGCGCCGAAGCGGCCGATGCCGAGCATCCACGACACCCCGGTCGCACGGCCCTGAGTCGGGTAGAAGCGTGCCGCCAATGACGGCATCGCCGATTGCGCGCCGTTGACGCACATGCCCGCCACCAGTACCAGCGTCGCCAGCAAGGTGATGTTGCCCAGGCTTTGTCCCACGGCGTAGGCAAACACCCCGGCCAGCAGGTAGAAAACGCCGATGACCTTGTGCGGATTGAAGCGATCCATCGCCCAGCCCACGCCGACCGCGCTCAACACGCCGCCAAACTGGAACAACGCACCGATGAACGCGGCCTGCTCCATGCTCGCGCCGCTGTCGCGCATCAGCGTCGGCAGCCAACTGGTCAGCAGGTACACAATCACCAGGCCCATGAAATAGGTCAGCCATAACAGCAGCGTGCCGGTGCTGTAAGTGCCGGAGAAGATCACCGCAAAGACATTGCGCGCCTTCACGGTCTTCTGTTCCGGCACGCTGAAGCTCGCAGCCTGGGCAACGGTAACCGGGTCGATCGGCGCGAGGGTCTTGCGTACTTTGTCGGTGCCACGGTTGCGCACCACCAGGTAGCGCGCCGATTCCGGCAGCCAGAACACCAATACCACGGCGAGGATCAGCGGCAGGATCCCGCCGATCATCAGCAGAGCATGCCAGCCGAACGCCGGGATCAGCTTCGCGGAGATGAAACCGCCGCCGGCCATGCCGAGGTTGAAGCCGCAGAACATGCTGGTCACCAGCAGCGACTTCTTGCGCTCGGGTGTGTATTCCGAGAGCAGCGTCGTCGCGTTGGGCATGCCCGCGCCGAGACCGAGACCGGTCAGAAAGCGCAACACCAGCAGTTGTTCGACGTTGGTGCTGTACGCCGAGGCCAGGCTGAAGCCGCCGAACAGAATCACCGCACCGACGAGGACAACCTTGCGCCCGAAGCGGTCAGCCAACGGGCCGGAGCCGAGCGCGCCGAAGACCATACCAATCAGCGCGGCACTCATTACCGGGCCGAGGCTGGCGCGGTCGATGCCCCAGTCTTGCGACAGCGCCGGGGCGATGAAGCCCATGGCGGCGGTGTCGAGGCCGTCGAGAAATACGATCAGGAAACACAGGATCACCACCCGCCACTGATAGCGCGAGATCGGTTGGGCGTTGATGAAGGTCTGCACATCGAGGCAGTTACCCACAGCGGACTGAGGCTGGTTCATTATTTTTATTCCACGCAAAAAACGCAGTCGAACGGCGGCCGGCCAAAGGAAGGCACGGTCACAAGAATAGAAGGTTGTAATCAGGCGTTGCGGTGAACCCGGCAACAACGGGTGGGATACAGACAGTCGGGGAGCGAGCGCATGGTGAGTTGCCTCTTGTCATTATTATGGGGTCGACAGTCCGGCGAGCTCATTCACATCAGCGCCGGATGACGCTGCCGCGACATTAATGATCCGAGGGTTTTAGCGTCAATTCGATAAACGCAACACTGTGCGTTTATCGAACAGCTTCCTCAGGCGAACAACTGCGCACTGAGGTCGCGACTGGCGCTGAGCAGGCCCGGCAAGAAGCGCTGCTCCAGCTCGGCGCGACTGACCCGCCCGGCGTGGGTGCTGACATTCAGCGCGGCGACCACTTGCCCGGAGGCGTCGTACACCGGCACAGCGATCGAGCGCAGGCCCTGTTCCAGTTCCTGATCGACAATGCACCAGCCCTGCTGCCGCACCTGCTGCAAACATTCGAGCAACGCGTCGGGGGTATGAATGGTGCGGCTGGTTTTGGCCACCAGTTCGGCGTGGTCGAGGTATTCGCCCAAGGAGGTGTCGTCCAGCGCGGCCAACAGAATGCGCCCCATCGACGTGCAATAGGCAGGGAGACGCCCGCCGACGGAAAGGTCGACCGAGATCAATCGCTGAGTGGTCGCCGAACGCGCGATATAGAGAATGTCATCGCCCTCTAGCGTCGCCATGTTGCAGGCCTCGTGCAGTTGCTCGCTCATGCGATCCAGATACGGTTGGGCCGAGACCGCCAGCGGTGTCGAGGACAGATAGGCGTGGCCGAGGGTCAGCACTTTCGGCAGCAGCGAATAGGTGCGGCCGTCGGTGGTGGCGTAGCCGAGCTTGATCAGCGTGTGCAGGCAACGGCGCACGGCGGCGCGAGGGATTTCAGTGCGATGACTTATCTGCGCGATGGTCAGGTGGCGTTTGCGTTCCTGAAACGCCTGCACCACGGCCAGACCACGGGCCAGGGACGTCATGAAATCCGGATCACCGGTCAGCGCCTGAATGCGCTTGGCCGGCGAGGCGACAATGGGCGGCGCCACCGAGGTGAAGGAGTTGCGCATTTGATCGTTCATTTCTTGTCCTTGTCCGGCACGCATCGATGCCTAGTCAAACGGCTCGCCGCGCGATGCACAAGCACCGGGGCGCCAACATTGGGCGATTATCGAACCGCCGACCGATAATCGCAATCCAGCCCCCGCTCTCCTCTTCATCCTTGAGGCAGCTTTAGCGATTCTGCTCGCAACTTAGTTGTTCCAGTTAATGGCGCCAAAAACAGAACGCCGGTTCTATAACGCTGTCTTTACACTTAACTAGCGGCAAAAGTTGCCAGCAACAAAACCATCACACATTCAGAACCGTTTTTAACTTGGCAAAGATAGTCATTCCCGAATCGGCCGCTATAATGCACCCTAGTCGCGGCGCTTTAATCAAAAGCCCGCGACTTGCTGAAACGAGGTCCTTCGTCTCAGCTCCGGCCAGCGCCCGGCGCCCATCACACATGCAACGCCAGCGCTCGCTGAAACAGGAAACTGATGCTGCGTCAGTTTTTATCTGGTGCCGTAGCCGCCTGTAACACGGAAGTCTTGATCGCCTCTGCAATGTCTCCGCGCCCGATCGGGCTGTGGATGACTGTCGGGCTCGCTCAATTGACTCGTTGCAGTGTGTTTCACCGGATATTCAATTCAACTCATACAGGTAGCACCGTGACAAAAGACGAACTGCGCGCGGAACTAGAGCGCCAGGAACAACGTTACAAGGAAGTTTACGGCGGGGAAGTCACCACCTACGCCGCTCAGCCGGAACCGGAACGCAAGGCATGGCGCAAGCGCCCTACCGTTCAGGATCAGGTGTTCAAGCAGGAAATCGAAAAGATCGAAAAGGAACTCAAAGCCGAAGAGCCATGAGCCACGGCGGTTGAGCATTCGAAAGTCGGCGTCCGCCTGAGCCACAGCGCGGTGGAAGACGACACCTCGCGCGCCCGCTATCCGCGGGCAGCGGCTGCATCGCTGTTCTGCGGCTTATGAACGAGCGTCCCACAGGTTTCAGAGATATTTCAGACAAGCGTTTGAGCCTTTGCGATGTCTGAAAAAACGGCTCGAAAATCTAGTTTATTCAATAAAATCAAGTAGTTGAAAAACCCTGCGTGCTGCTTGGTTTTCACGCCCTGCAACAAATTAAATCGAAGAAGGGTGTGACCAGTGAGCAGACGGGGCATCGATTTCCTGTCTTTTCTGGCATAATCGCGCCCCCTTACGACCGGGTCAGAAAACCTTCATGATCGATTTATTCAGCGGACTGGATGCTTGGGTGCTTGTGAGCCTCTTGCTCGCCCTGACGTTTGTCCTCGCCTTCGAGTTCATCAATGGATTTCATGACACCGCTAACGCGGTAGCCACTGTTATCTACACCAAAGCCATGCCGCCACACCTGGCGGTGTTCTTTTCCGGTGTGTTCAATTTCCTCGGCGTGCTGCTGGGCGGCGTGGGCGTGGCGTATGCCATCGTCCACTTGCTGCCGGTTGAGCTGCTGATCAATGTGAACACCGGCCATGGCCTGGCGATGGTGTTCTCGTTGCTCGCCGCGGCAATCGCCTGGAACCTGGGCACCTGGTACTTCGGTATCCCGGCTTCCAGCTCGCACACCCTGATCGGCTCGATCCTCGGTGTCGGCCTGGCCAACGCGCTGATCAACGACATTCCGTTGAGAGATGGCGTGAACTGGCAGAAAGCGATCGATATTGGCGCCTCGCTGGTGTTCTCGCCGATGGCCGGCTTCCTCATCGCCGCGCTGGTGCTGATCGGCCTGAAATGGTGGCGCCCGCTGTCGAAGATGCACAAGACACCGGAACAGCGCCGCAAGATCGACGACAAAAAGCACCCACCGTTCTGGAACCGTCTGGTCCTGGTGATCTCGGCAATGGCCGTAAGCTTCGTGCACGGTTCCAACGACGGCCAGAAAGGCATCGGCCTGATCATGCTGGTGCTGATCGGTATCGTCCCGGCGCAGTTCGTACTCGATCTGAACAGCACCACCTACCAGATCGAACGCACCCGCGACGCGACCCTGCACCTGAGCCAGTTCTACCAGCGCAACGCCGATTCGCTGGGTGAGTTCCTGGCCCTGGGCAAGAGCGTGGAAGGCGACCTGCCGGAGAAATTCCGCTGCAACCCGCAGCAGACCGAACCGACCATCACCGCCCTGCTGCACACTCTCAAAGGTGTAGCGGACTATCATTCGCTGTCGTCGGACAGCCGCATCGAAGTGCGTCGCTACCTGCTCTGCCTGGACGACACGGCGAAGAAAGTCGGCAAGCTGCCTGGCCTGGAAGCCCGTGAAAAGGCTGACCTCGACAAGCTGCGCAAAGACCTGACCACCACCACTGAATACGCCCCGTTCTGGGTGATTCTGGCGGTCGCCCTGGCACTGGGCCTGGGCACCATGGTCGGCTGGAAGCGCGTAGTGCTGACCATTGGCGAGAAGATCGGCAAGCAGGGCATGACCTATTCCCAGGGCATGTCGGCGCAGATCACCACCGCCAGTTTGATCGGCATGGCCAACATTTTCAGCCTGCCGGTGTCGACCACTCACGTGTTGTCTTCGGGTGTTGCCGGGACCATGGTTGCCAACAAGAGCGGCCTGCAGGGTGGCACGGTGAAGACTATTCTGCTGGCCTGGGTGTTGACCTTGCCAGCGACCGTGGCGCTGTCGGCCGGATTGTTCTGGTTGGCTTCGAAGGCTTTGGGTAGTTGATCGTTAGCTGTTGATTGGAAAAGGCGTGATTCGTGAGGATCACGCCTTTTTTGTTATTGGGGCTAAGAAGTATGCCGAAGGGGCAAAAGATCAAAAGCCAAAGCAAAAGCCAGATCAAGAGCCCCTCACCCTAGCCCTCTCCCGGAGGGAGAGGGAACTGACCGAGGTGTTTGAGCGAGTTACGTCGATGTGAAAGTCCGAGTTGAACTCAGGATTTGAAAAGCACACAAATCAGCTCCCTCTCCTCGGGGAGAGGGCTGGGGTGAGGGGCGAATCCAACACAGATCCAAAGCAGATCACACGCTTTTCACCACTCAAAACAATGAGCGCAAGCTCGAGTACCGCTTTTGATCTTGATTCACAGGCGACGTCGGAAGGCTGAGCGGAGGGATTGATCCGGGGGTGGGAGCGCAGCGACCGTCTGGCGCAGCCAGACACAGCGGAAGGAGGTGCAGCGAAGCAAACCGGAGCCGCTGCGCCCGGATCAGTCCCGGAGCGAAGGAACCCGAGCCTGCGAGGGCCGAACGTAGGAGCAAGCCTTTTGGGTTACCTTTTTGGCGTTTGAAAAAGGTGACTCGCCGTAAGGGCGAAACCGCCAGCAGCCACACCCGAAGCAACGGATATTCACCCAAAACCCCAACAGCCTGGTCGGCCCACAGGCCGCCACGGCCCAAAAAAAAGGGGCAACCGAAGTCGCCCCAAAATGCCTTGCGTGCCCATCAAATCCAGAAGAACTCACTTGCGCCGCTTATGCGCATCCTTCCAGATAAAAAATCCAAACCCTGCAAAAAACAGCACCATGAGCCCCACCGTGAGAACCCCGGCAAACACCACGTTATCGAAAAACATGACTGACCTCCCGGCCCTGCTTTGCTTTGCTTTGCTGCGATGGATTCAAATTAACAAACACACAGGCGCACATATTGACCAGGATCAATATCCGCAACGTTGGGAAATAAAGGAGGGGAAATAACTGACCTGCATCAACCAATGCAGCGGGAGATCAACGCTTTTTCGGCTTGTTCTTCGACTTTTTCTTGGCTTTTCCCAACGGCATCGCCTGCTCGAAAGCCTGGCGCACTTCGTTCAGGCGCTTTTCGTTGAGGTCATGCACACGCTTGGCGCGTTCAGTGCTGAGGTCGATCAGTTTGTCGTCTTGGCTCATGGCGTCCGGCACATCGCAGAAGAGATCACAGCTGCCGTCACCGGCAGGATTGCGCCAATCATGCCGCTTGGCGCAGGCGCTGACCAGTCACTGCTCAAATCTCGATATCGACCCACAGCCCCTGACGCGGCTGATCGTCTATCAACGGCACCACCGGCACGGTGTTGTCGGCGTTCAACTCGGTACCCGGCACGGCCAGATGCTCTTCAGGATCTTCATCCGCCTCGCGGCGTCGGCGGTCACGTTCCTGCTGACGACGCTGTTCTTCGCGCGCCAGCAGACGATCCTCTTCCGGATCACGCTTCTGCAGATCGATCGTGCTTTCGTTGGAGCTTTCCTGCACCGGCACCACTGGCGGGATGTCCGGCCGCTGGCGGATCGGATCCTGCTGGGAAGTGATCGGCACGGCGCTCAAGGGGAGCATCGGTGGCAACATATAAAGGTCTCCTGTCTGCAGGCTATCGGCTGGGGTGCAGGCGCCTTGAGCCGCCTGTCGCAAACTTGTGACCCGGTAGACACTGACAGGTGCCCTGCCGCTTGAAAAAAGCGACACATGACGCCTCGGCTTCAGCTTGCAGCTCGAAGCTAAAAGCTTGCCGCTGCTCCTATTCCTTTGGCCCTGAAGCCTGCATTCCGTTAAGATAGCCCGCTTTTTCAAGGTGGGAGTCAGGCAGCATGGCGCAGCAGTATCAACCGGGGCAACGCTGGATCAGTGACAGCGAAGCAGAGCTTGGTTTAGGCACCGTTCTGGCACAGGACGGCCGCTTGCTGACCGTGCTTTACCCGGCCACTGGCGAAACCCGCCAGTACGCGCTACGGAATGCGCCCCTGACCCGCGTGCGGTTCTCGCCGGGCGACTCCATCACCCATTTCGAAGGCTGGAAGATGACCGTGCAGCAGGTCGACGACGTCGACGGGCTGATGGTCTACCACGGTCTCAACGGGCAGAACGAGGTCGTCACGCTGCCGGAAACCCAGCTGTCGAACTTCATTCAGTTCCGTCTGGCCAGCGACCGCCTGTTCGCCGGACAGATCGACCCGCTGCCGTGGTTCTCCCTGCGCTACAACACCCTTGAACACACCAGCCGCCAGTTGCAGTCCTCGCTGTGGGGCCTGGGTGGCGTGCGCGCGCAACCGATCGCGCACCAGCTGCACATCGCCCGCGAAGTCGCCGACCGTATCGCCCCGCGCGTATTGCTGGCGGACGAAGTGGGTCTGGGTAAAACCATCGAAGCCGGTCTGGTCATCCATCGCCAACTGCTCTCGGGCCGCGCCAACCGCGTGCTGATCCTGGTCCCGGAAAACCTCCAGCATCAGTGGCTGGTGGAGATGCGCCGCCGCTTCAATCTGCAGGTCGCGCTGTTCGACGAAGAACGCTTTATCGAAAGCGATGCCACCAACCCGTTCGAAGACACGCAACTGGCGCTGGTCGCGCTGGAGTGGCTGGTCGACGACGAGAAGGCACAGGACGCCTTGTTCGCTGCCGGTTGGGACCTGATGGTGGTCGACGAGGCGCACCATCTGGTCTGGCATGAAGACAAGGCCAGCGCGGAGTATTCGCTGGTCGAGCAACTGGCCGAAGTCATCCCCGGCGTGCTGCTGCTCACCGCCACCCCGGAACAACTCGGTCAGGACAGCCACTTCGCCCGTCTGCGCCTGCTCGACCCGAACCGTTTCCACGACCTGGCCGCGTTCCGCGCCGAGAGCGATAACTATCGCCCGGTCGCCGAAGCGGTGCAGGAACTGCTCGACAAGGGCCGTCTCTCCGCCGAGGCGCACAAGACCATTCACGGTTTCCTCGGCAACGAAGGCGAAGCCCTGCTCACCGCCGTCAACGATGGCGATACTGAAGCCAGCGCCCGCCTCGTGCGTGAACTGCTTGATCGCCACGGCACCGGCCGCGTGCTGTTCCGTAATACCCGCGCGGCCGTGCAGGGTTTCCCGGAGCGCAAACTGCACCCGTACCCGCTGCCGTGCCCCGACGAATACCTCGAACTGCCACTGGGCGAACACGCCGAGCTGTACCCGGAAGTCAGCTTCCAGGCCCAGCCGGAAGCCAGTGAAGAAGAGCGCTGGTGGAAATTCGACCCGCGCGTGGAGTGGCTGATCGATCAGCTGAAAATGCTCAAGCGCACCAAAGTGCTGGTGATCTGCGCCCACGCCGAAACCGCGATGGACCTGGAAGACGCCCTACGCGTGCGTTCCGGCATCCCGGCCACGGTGTTCCACGAAGGCATGAACATCCTCGAGCGTGATCGCGCCGCCGCCTACTTCGCTGATGAAGAGTTCGGCGCGCAAGTGCTGATCTGCTCGGAAATCGGCAGTGAAGGTCGCAACTTCCAGTTCGCTCACCACCTGGTGCTGTTCGATCTGCCGTCGCACCCGGACCTGCTCGAGCAGCGCATCGGCCGTCTCGACCGGATCGGCCAGAAGCACATCATCGAACTGCACGTGCCGTACCTGGAAACCAGCCCGCAAGAGCGCCTGTTCCAGTGGTACCACGAAGCGCTCAATGCGTTCCTCAACACCTGCCCGACCGGCAACGCCTTGCAGCATCAGTTCGGCCCGCGCCTGCTGCCGCTGCTCGAAGAAGCCGATGACGGCGAGTGGCAAGCGCTGATCGACGAAGCACGCGCCGAGCGTGAGCGTCTCGAAGCCGAGCTGCACACTGGCCGCGACCGTCTGCTGGAACTCAACTCCGGTGGCGCTGGCGAGGGTGAAGCGCTGGTAGAAGCGATCCTCGAGCAGGACGACCAGTTCGCCCTGCCGATCTACATGGAAACCCTGTTCGACGCGTTCGGCATCGACAGCGAAGACCATTCGGAAAACGCTCTGATCCTCAAGCCGAGCGAGAAGATGCTCGACGCCAGTTTCCCGCTGGGCGACGACGAAGGCGTGACCATCACTTACGACCGCAACCAGGCGCTGTCGCGCGAAGACATGCAGTTCATCACCTGGGAACACCCGATGGTGCAGGGCGGCATGGATCTGGTGCTGTCCGGCTCGATGGGCAACACCGCCGTCGCGCTGATCAAGAACAAGGCGTTGAAGCCGGGCACCGTATTGCTGGAATTGCTCTACGTCAGCGAAGTGGTCGCACCGCGCTCGCTGCAACTGGGTCGCTACCTGCCACCGGCGGCGCTGCGTTGCCTGCTCGATGCCAACGGCAACGACCTGTCGCCACGGGTGTCGTTCGAAACCCTCAACGATCAGCTGGAAAGCGTGCCACGGGCCAGCGCCAACAAGTTCATCCAGGCCCAGCGCGATCAGCTGACGCCACGGATCAACGCCGGCGAAGAAAAGATCACCCCGCGTCACGCCGAGCGTGTGGCCGAAGCGCGCCGTCGTCTGGCCGCCGACACCGACGAAGAACTGGCGCGCCTGACCGCGTTGCAAGCGGTCAACCCGACCGTGCGCGACAGCGAACTGGAGGCGTTGCGCACTCAGCGTGAGCAGGGTCTGGCGATGCTCGACAAAGCGGCGCTGCGCCTGGAAGCGATTCGGGTGTTGGTGGCGGGTTAACCGCCCCGCTCCACCGCTGAAAACCAAGAGGCCCGCAGTGATGCGGGCCTCTTTGTTTGCCTGTTATTTGTCAGGTGATGCTGATGGCCCCTTCGCGAGCAGGCTCGCTCCCACAATGAAATGCATTCCAAACTGTGGGAGCGAGCCTGCTCGCGAAAACGGTCAGGCAGTCGCCGCAGAAATTTCTGGCTCAACCACCGCTACCAACCCCTCCTTCATCCGCTGTGCATCGCGAACAAAACACCGCGATGCCAGAAACAGAAAGACCATCGTCAGGAACAGCGCCACCGGGATCAGGTACATCGCGTCGTGCAGGCCGACAGCCTTGAACGCTTCGGTCATCTGCTCAGCCCCTGCGGCCAGCATTGCCGTATGCGCGAAGTGATCCGACAGACCACCCACGACCACCGGACCCAACCCGCCGCCGAGCAGATACAGACCGGCAAAGAACAACGCCATCGCCGTGGCCCGCAGGCGCGGTTCGACGACGTCCTGAATCGCCGTGTACACGCAGGTATAGAAGTTGTAGGCGAATAGCCAGCCGACACTGAACACCGCGACGAACACACCGATCTCGATGCGCCCGGCATGCAGCGCCCACGCCGTACACAGGGTCGAAATGATCAGACTGAACGCGGCAAACAGCAGCCGCCCACTGGCGAAGCGCTGGTGAATCTTGTCGGCGATCCAGCCGCCAAGGGTCAGCCCGACCAGTCCGGTGACGCCGACGATCACGCCGGTGGCCACCGCCGCCTCCTGCAACGGCATGAGGAAATAGCGCTGCAGCATCGGCACCAGAAACGAGTTGCAGGCATAGGTCGCGAAGTTGAAGCACAGCCCGGCCATCACCAGCCACAGGAAGGTCGGCACGGCGAGGACGCGGCGGATCGGTTTGTCGACTTTCTCTTGCGAGACCTGCACGGTTTCCGCTGCGCCGCGTTTCGGCTCTTTGATGAAGAACATGAACACCGCGAGGATCAGCCCCGGCACGGCGGCGATGAAGAACGGCGCACGCCAGCTGTCGAACGCCTTGACCATCGCGCCGATGGTGAAGAACGCCAGCAGCAGCCCCAGCGGCAGGCCAAGCATGAAAATACCCATCGCCCGCGCCCGACGGTGCGCCGGAAACAGATCGCCGATCAGCGAGTTGGCCGCTGGTGCGTAACTGGCTTCGCCGATGCCGATGCCCATGCGCACGATGAGGAAACTCCAGAAACTGCCGACCATGCCGTTGACCGCAGTCAGCGCACTCCAGGTCGCCAGGCCCCAGCCCATCAGTTTGCTGCGTGAACCGGTGTCGGCCATGCGCCCGAGTGGCAGGCCGGCAATCGCGTAAACGATGGTGAACGCGGTGCCGATGATGCCCAGCTGAAAGTCGCTGAGGTGCCATTCCATGCGGATCGGTTCGATGATGATCGCCGGGATGGTGCGGTCGAAGAAATTGAACAGGTTGGCGAGGAACAGCAGGAACAGAATGCGCCAGGCATTCGCCGCTTGGGTCGAGTTCTGCATGGGTCCGTCTCTTTATTGTTATGAGGGCTTCACTGCCAGCGCGTCGAGCCCGGAACCTGCAATCTAGTCAGCTGCGCCGGGGCTGTCTGTCATCATTCGTCAGCCTGATATCGACCCATCGCACTGTAACGAAACGTAAGCCCTTGATAAGTCTGGAATCCCCCGCCGTACGGGGCTTTCGCGGCAAAATCCGGCGACAAAAAAATAGTTTCGCTCCCCCCCTTCCCAACGCCATGGCAAAGCCTAGAATGGCCGCCGGATCCGTCCGGATCTTCCGATCAACCCCTTTGATACCCCCGCCCATGTCCGAAGCCAGTCCGTGTCTGAATTGCGGTGCCTGCTGTTCCCATTTTCGCGTGTCTTTTTTCTGGGGTGAGTGCGCATCCTCTGGCGGGACGGTGCCCGATGAACTGGTCGCGCAGATCACCCCGAGCCGGGTGGCAATGATCGGCACCGATCGCAAACCGGCGCGTTGCATGTCGCTGGCGGGTGAGGTCGGCAGCGCTGTGGCCTGCACGATCTATGACAAGCGCTCGAGCACCTGCCGCGAGTTCGAGGCGTCGTGGGAGAACGGCGAGCACAATCCCGACTGCGACAAGGCCCGCGCCGCCCACGGCCTGCCACCCTTGCCGCCACACTGCAACGACCTGCCCCTGGAGCGTATTGCCTGAGCCTTAGCGCGAATCGCTATGAGGCTAATGGCAAAATCATTACCACCAATGTGCCACTACGGCTTGCAGCCGGAAAACCGCCTCTATACTGCTTTCATTCGCCTGCGTTGATTGACGCACGGGCCAGATGAATCCGAGACGGGGCATGCTATGGAGTGGCTTGGTTTGCAGTTTGTTGCCGAGCTGCCGGCGAGCGGGCAGATTCTCCTCGATTGCAGCCACAATCCTTTGCTGGTGATGGTGGCCTATCTGGTCGCCTGCGCGGCGAGTTTCGCCACCCTGGACATGGCAGAGCGCCTGGTGCATGCCGAAGACCCGGGGTCGCGGCGAATCTGGCGCTGGATCGGCGCGACCTGCCTGGCCGGCGGCATCTGGGCCATGCACTTCATCGGCATGCTGGCCTTCCAGACCCCCATCGATATTCAGTACGACCTCGGCATTACCCTCTTGTCGTTGCTGATCGCCCTGCTCGCCTCTTGGCTGGCCATGCACACTCTCAGTGAGGTGCAGCCGAGCGCGCTGCGTTGCCTGAAGACCGCGTGTGTCATCGGTTTGGGCATCGCTGGCATGCATTACGTCGGCATGGCAGCGATGAAGTCGAGCGCCACCGCCTACTACCAGCCGGAGCTGTTCGCGCTGTCGGTGCTGATTGCCATCGGCGCCAGTTTCGCCGCGCTGTGGGTGGCGCGCTATTTGAGCGAGGGCAGTGGCGTGGCGCATCAATTGCTCAAGTACAGCGCGGCGCTGATACTCGGCGCTGGCATCATCAGCATGCACTTCACCGGCATGGCTGCGCTGGATCTGGTGCTTCCCGAAGGCGCTCTGGCAGCCAGCGGCGGCGACACCGGCCATCTGCAACTGGGCCTGACCGTAGCGCTGATCATCCTGTTGATTCTCGGCAGTGCGATCAGCGCCGCCCTCGCCGACAAGAAACTGCAGAACAAGGAAAACGACCTGCGCCGGCTCAACGCCCTGCTCAGCCAACTCGATCAGGCGCGCATGTCTTTGCAGCAAGCGGCCAATTACGACGCGCTGACCAACCTGATCAACCGCCGTGGTTTCAACCAGATGTTCGCCGAAAAACTCAGCCAGAAAACCAGCGAGGGCGGCATGCTCGCGGTGATGTTTCTCGACATCGACCACTTCAAGCGCATCAACGACAGCCTCGGCCATGACGCCGGTGACGCGCTGCTCAAAGTCATCGCCCAGCACATCAAGAGCTCGGTGCGCAGCCACGAAGACGTGGTCGCGCGATTCGGCGGCGACGAGTTCTGCATCCTCATCAGCCTGCGTGACCGCGAAGAGGCGCGTGGTATGGCGCAGCGCATCATGCACAAGATGAAAGAGCCGGTCGAACTGGCCGGCCGGCGCATGGTGATGACCACCAGCATCGGCATCAGCCTGTTCCCAGAAGACGGCACCACTTGCGAAGAGCTGCTCAAGCACGCCGACCTGGCCTTGTACCAATCCAAGGGCGCCGGGCGCAACGGTCTGCACTTCTTCAATTCCAGCCTGAAGACCCGCGCCAGTTTCGAGCTGCAACTGGAAGAGGAACTGCGCAGTGCGCTACGGCAAGACCACGCGCTGATGCTCTACTACCAGCCGATCTTCGAAGTGAAAACCGGTCGCGTGACCAAGCTCGAAGCGCTGATTCGCTGGCAGCATCCGGTTCACGGTTTGCTCACACCGGATCGCTTCATCGGTATCGCCGAGAACAACGGTTTGATCGCCGAACTGGACAATTGGGTGCTGCGCCGCGCCTGCAAGGATCTTGGCGAGCTGTCGCGGCATGGTTGTGCAGAATTGAAAATCGCCTGGAACTGCTCGCCGCTGAATCTGGCGCGCGAAGAGCTGGCCGAGGAGATCGAACACGCCTTGCACACTGCGGGCGTTGCCCCGGAACGCCTGGAACTGGAGGTCACCGAAAACGCCTTGATGGGCAACATTGCCAACACTCTGGTGCTGTTGCGGCAGATCCGCGCCCTCGGTGTGTCGCTGTCGATCGATGATTTCGGCACCGGCTATTCGTCGCTGGCCTACCTCAAGCGTCTGCCGCTGAACACCCTGAAAATCGACCGCTCGTTCATCCTCGACATCCCCACCGCCACGGCGGACATGGAGATCGTCCAGGCGATCATCGTCATGGCTCACACCCTGCATTTGCAGGTGGTCACCGAGGGCGTCGAGAGCCTGGAGCAATACGAGTTTCTCGAGCGTTCGGGCTGCGATTTCATTCAGGGTTATCTGCTCAGCCGCCCGGTGCCGCTGGACGAATTACGCGCGGTGCTCGATGAAATCAACCAGCGCAAACCCGTCCTCGGGGTCAATCCGTTGAGTCTGGCGCGCGATACATTTGCACCAGCGTCGCTGGATCCTTCGCTAAAAAGCCTTGCGCCCCATGCAGGCGCATCAATTGTGCGGCCAATCCGCTGATTGGCGTCGCCGAGCCCTGCTCGCGGGAAAATTTCACCGCCGTGTCGAGATCCTTGAGCAGCGTGCGCACGTGCCACTTGATCGGTTCGAAACGGCTCTCGGCCATTTGCGGGGCAAGGATTTGCAAGGGCTTGGAATCGGCAAAGCCACCGGCCAGCGCCTCGGCGATCAGTTTGGCATCGACCCCGGCCTGCTCGGCCAGCGCCACCACTTCGGCAATCACCAGCGCATTGCAGGCGACGATCATCTGGTTGCAGGCCTTGGTCACCTGGCCGGCGCCAATGCCGCCCATGTGCGTGACGCGCTGACCGAGGCTGAGCAGCACCGGGCGCACGCGCTCAAGATCTGCCGCTGCACCACCGACCATGATTGCCAGACTGCCGGCCTCGGCGCCGACCACGCCGCCGGACACTGGTGAATCGAGCCAGCCCATGCCGCTTTTCTCGGCCAGCTCTGCGGCCATCTCGCGAGTCGCGGTCGGTTCAAGACTGGAGAAATCCACCAATAGCTGGCCGTTTTTTGCACCTTCGGCAACACCGCCAGCACCAAACACCACTTCACGCACCACGGCAGTGTCGGCCAGACACAGCATGACGATGTCGGCGTGCGCGCACAGTTCAGCGGGGCTCGATACCTGTCGGGCGCCGGCCGCAACCAGCGGTGCACACTTGTCCGGGTTGCGGTTCCACACCGTCAGCGGATAACCCGCGGCCAGCAGACGCCGGCACATGGGCAGGCCCATCAGGCCGATTCCGGCAAACCCCAACGAAGGTAGCGTTGACATCATTTCGCCTCTTTTCGATTAAAGATCACCGAATCATGGCCGATTCATCAACGATCAGGAAAGGATTCCGCCCGGCGATCAGACCAGTCAGCACTACGAGGCCCGGGCCGTATTCGCGCACACAAGACGCGAGATCTTATTCCGTGAGGTTCGCCGGCAGTGTTCGGCGGGCCAACCCAGTCCAGGTAAATGGCGCACCATGACCTCTAAAAACAACCCCGCCAGTGCAACAGCCGATCTGACCCTGAGCCCCGCCGCGAACAGCGCGTCACTATCCAGACCGACGCCGCCTTCGCGCCCGCTGTCGACCCAGCAATACCTGTACTTCACCGAGACCAACACCGACCGCATCCTCGATAACCTCGACGGCCTGCGCGATTCGGTGTTCCCGCGCCCGCCCCATCAGGAAGGCGACAACGAGCAGCACAACGACCAGGAATTCCCCTCGGTGTGCCTGATCGGCCTCGGTCGCTGCGGCTCCAACATCGCCCTCGACGTGGCGGAGCTGGTGTACAACGCGCGCAAGTTCTACCTCAACGAATTCAACAACGAAGACCGCCCGACCGACCGGCGTCTGGCCGACAAGGGCTACAGCCCGGCGCAGTGGATCAAGAACAACCTGCGCATCGGCACCAGCAAATCGTCCAAACCGGTGTTTCTGGTCGAACCGCTGGTGATGCTCGGCGACCTCGACAAGGACATAGCCGGGCGCATCCGTTTCTCGCGCAAGGGCGAGAAAAGCGGCTTCCTGCGCGACTACAGCAAAATGAAGATCATGGACTTGTCTGAAGTCCACGCCGGTGGCGCCGGTAACGCGCCGATCCTCGGCCAGTACCTGGCGAAGATCATCCTCAACAAGGACACCCAGCGCTTCTCCAGCCCCGACTGGAAAATGATCCACTCGTACCTGATCGACAGCTGCGGGATCAAGGCCAACCAGTCGCGCCTGTATTTCTCGATCTTCAGTGCCGGCGGCGGTACCGGTTCGGGCATGGCCTCGGAGTTCGGTCTGGCGCAGCAGCACTCGTACATGAACAAGACCTTCGACACCAAGCCGATGGACGAGCATGACGGTAAGAGCGGTCATTCGTTTGTGTTCGAGCCGATCTTCACCAGCGGCATCTGCGTGCTGCCGAACATTTCCGACCACCGCAGCGAAATGTCCGAGGCGCTGCACATCAACGCCGGGCGCCTGCTGTGCAAATACCTGTCGGAGGAATGGGATTTCTCCTACAACTTCGCCAACGAAGACAGCAGCGAAGCCAGCGTGATGGGACGTATCCGCCCGTGGAACGCGATGATGCTGATCTCCAACGACATCATGCGTTACGCCGAAGAAAGCGATGACGGCAATATCCAGAACATTGATGTCAATGCCATGGAGAAGCACGCCAACCAGTACATCTCGCAGCAGATCTTCAACATTCTGACAGCGCAGGCAGTCACTACTGACTACGACCAGAACTACTTCCGCCGCGCCGGCATCGACATCGGCGAAACCATCCGCCTGGACGCCAACGACCTGTTCATGAGTCTGGCCGGGCCGGTGGCGATTGCCTACGCCGAATCGGTAGTCCCGGAAACCCCGCCGCCGAGCAGCGACAAGTTCAAGGTCTTCGATAAAGAGCCGCAGCGCCTGAACATCGACGACCTGTTCTTCCGCTCGATCGACCTGCCGCACTTCAACAAGGTCACTCAGGCCATCGAAGGCATCAGCCTGCTGCCGATCGAATCCAAGCGTTATCGCGCTTCGCTTGAGCAGTACAAGAATTCCGGCTACGACGCCGCCGCGCTGCACGATTTGCACTTCTTCAAGAATTGCTCGTCGGTGGTGTCGATCGTCTCGCTGCCGAAAGACTACAAACTGTCGTACATGGACCTGAACCGGTTGAAGACCCACCTCAACAGCCTGTTCCCCAACACCACCCTCAAGCGCTATGCGCTGGTAATCGGCGCTTCGGCCAACCTGTCGCTGACCACCCTGATCGCCAAGAGCCCATGCCTGTCGGACGATTTCCTGACCTTGATCGTGGCGTTCATCAAGCGCTGCTTCGCGAAGAACCCGTACCGTTTCGACGAGACGCTGGATAACTCGATTCTCGACTTCATCATTCAGGAAGACTTCGACGAAGAGCGGATCGACGACCTGCTCAACGAATTCGAAAACCCGGCGAAGATCCTCGATACCAACTGGTACGCGATCAAACCGATGTACGAAAAGAAATACCGTGAGTTGATCAACGACAAGGACAAGTTCGTCTCGATCAATGACATTCGCCTGTCGCGTGATTGCGTGAAGAAGTCGATCAAGTACCTGCGCGAGATCTACCGCCACCGGATTGGCAAGACCAAGGTGATTTCGCTGAATAACCATACCGGGAAGACTTACTCGGTCTGATCCAGCACCGAGTCGCGCCATTCGCGAGCAGGCTCGCTCCCACAGGAAAGTGCACTCCAATGTGGGAGCGAGCCTGCTCGCGAAG
The DNA here is from genome assembly GCF_004307525.1 of Pseudomonas sp. Sample_21. Taxonomy (NCBI): domain Bacteria; kingdom Pseudomonadati; phylum Pseudomonadota; class Gammaproteobacteria; order Pseudomonadales; family Pseudomonadaceae; genus Pseudomonas; species Pseudomonas sp. Sample_21. The sequence goes on from NZ_RCNZ01000027.1 coordinate 49,937, forward strand.
GCGCCCTCAACCTCACCGACAAATTCAGCTTACGAACATCCAGAAACAATTAAGCGACCCTCAGGCCGCTCCATAAACTGTTCCCGTTACGTTTACGTCACCGTGAGGCGTGGCATTTCTCCACGGCAAGGTGCCATCACGCTACTCCGCTACACACTTGCGGTGCGGCAATCGAGGCACCAAAAGAGTGCGGGCAATTACACGGCCGCCCTTTCCTGGATCAGAATCCACGGCGAAACCACCACGGCCCACAGCTGCGGATCACGTTCGAAAATATCCAGTGCCCGCGTTTCAGACAGCTTGGCGACCTTGTCGTCGGCCAGCCAGGCCGCGACTTTCTCGCCTTCATCCGAGGCCACGGCCTCGGCGGCGGCGATCAAATCCAGGTCAGGGTCGACCCACAATAGGGCACCCTTGGCGAAGAACGGCTCCAGCTCTTTCCAGGTAATAGATGCCGTTTCACCAAGCAGCTTGGCATAGAGGGTGCTAGGTTCTTGATTCATGGGAGCTGTCCGGAAAAGAAATCGACGCGAATGATAACGTCGGTGGTCCGGCAGAAAAACCCGGTTGCAAATCGCTGCACCGAACGAAAAGAGCAGGAACGCCAGGGAATGCTGCCTTTTGGGATATATGCCCCCGATTGCCCCGCCGCAATTCTGTCTCTTTCATTCAAAAATGCGACACCCCCAAGTTTTGCCCCGTGGCGCCCGCTTCCCAGTTGATCAAGCGGCGCTCTACACTGTACCGGTACAGTTGCCGGGGCATTTTCCGGAGGGTATCGCAAAGATATCTGACCCGGTTCTGCTGCTACGGCGCCAGAACTCTAAAAAATACAACAGTAAGAGTGGAGCACTATGACTAAGGCTACTAAGCAGATTTCCAAACTGTTTGCCGCTATGGTTCTGGCCGGGGTTGCCAGCCATTCGTTCGCAGCTGACACCATCAAAATCGGTATCGCCGGTCCTAAAACCGGTCCAGTAGCCCAGTACGGCGACATGCAGTTCAGTGGCGCGAAAATGGCCATCGAGCAGATCAACGCCAAGGGCGGCGTCGACGGCAAGAACCTCGAAGCCGTTGAATACGACGATGCCTGCGATCCAAAACAAGCGGTAGCGGTAGCGAACAAGGTCGTCAACGACGGCGTCAAGTTCGTGGTCGGTCACCTGTGCTCCAGCTCCACCCAGCCAGCTTCGGACATCTACGAAGACGAAGGCGTGATCATGATCACCCCGGCTGCCACCAGCCCGGACATCACCGCCCGTGGCTACAAAATGATCTTCCGCACCATCGGTCTCGACAGCGCCCAAGGCCCTGCCGCCGGCAACTACATCGCCGATCACGTGAAACCGAAAGTGGTTGGCGTGCTGCACGACAAACAGCAGTACGGTGAAGGCATCGCCACCGCGGTGAAATCGACCCTCGAGAAGAAAGGCACCAAGGTTGCCGTCTTCGAAGGCGTCAACGCCGGCGATAAAGACTTCTCCGCCATCATCGCCAAGCTCAAGCAAGCCGGCGTCGACTTCGTCTACTACGGCGGCTACCACCCGGAGCTGGGTCTGATTCTGCGTCAGGCTCAGGAAAAAGGCCTGAAAGCCCGCTTCATGGGTCCGGAAGGCGTGGGTAACGACTCGATCACCCAGATCGCCAAGGATGCGTCCGAAGGCCTGCTGGTGACCCTGCCGAAATCGTTCGACCAGGATCCGGCCAACGTTGCCCTGGCTGACGCGTTCAAAGCCAAGAAGGAAGATCCGAGCGGTCCGTTCGTGTTCCCGTCCTACTCGGCAGTGACCGTGATTGCCGAAGGCATCAAGGCGGCCAAGTCCGAAGACGCTACCAAAGTGGCTGAAGCCATCCACGCCGGTTCGTTCAAGACCCCGACCGGCGACCTGAGCTTCGACGACAAGGGCGACCTGAAGGACTTCAAATTTGTCGTGTACGAGTGGCACAACGGCAAACCTAAAACCGAAGTTTCGCCTCAGTAAGGCCTTGCCCGACTGACTGCCAATAAAGCCCACGGCGTGCCGTGGGCTTTGTTTTGCGAATGTATGGGCCGCGCTGGCGTGATCCGCCAGTCGACCCACCTGAAAATCTCAAAACCGTCATCAGCGGTTCGCTGGCAAAACCCGGATTCGAAGTGGATAGAGATCCACGGGGCCGGGCGGGAAAATGACTCCACCAGTGAAATGCGTACAGGTTTTTAGGAGCGCTGTAATGCCTGACCTCTATCACTTCTTCCAACAGCTGGTTAACGGCCTCAACGTTGGCAGCATGTATGCCCTGATCGCAATCGGCTACACGATGGTCTACGGCATCATTGGAATGATCAACTTCGCCCACGGCGAGGTGTACATGATCGGTTCCTACGTGGCCTTCATCGCCATCGCCGGGCTGACCATGATGGGACTCGACAGCGTCCCGCTGTTGATGACCGCGGCGTTCATCGCCAGCATCGTCGTCACCAGTTCCTACGGTTACAGCATCGAACGGATCGCCTACCGTCCCCTGCGCGGCAGCAACCGTCTGATCCCGCTGATTTCTGCCATCGGTATGTCGATCTTCCTGCAGAACACCGTTCTGCTGGCGCAAGACTCCAAGGACAAAGCTATCCCCAACCTGATCCCGGGCAACTTCGCCTTCGGTCCGGGTGGCGCACAAGAAGTGCTGATTTCCTACATGCAGATCGTGGTGTTCGTGGTGACCCTGATCGCCATGCTCGGCCTGACCCTGTTCATCTCCCGTTCCCGTCTGGGCCGCGCCTGCCGCGCCTGTGCCGAGGACATCAAGATGGCCAACCTGCTCGGCATCAACACCAACAACATCATCGCCCTGACCTTCGTCATCGGTGCTGCGCTGGCCGCCGTTGCCGCAGTGCTGCTGAGCATGCAATACGGCGTGATCAACCCCAACGCCGGTTTCCTCGTCGGCCTCAAGGCCTTCACCGCTGCGGTACTGGGCGGCATCGGCAGCATCCCCGGGGCAATGCTCGGCGGCTTGGTGCTCGGTGTAGCGGAAGCGTTCGGTGCCGATATCTTCGGCGACCAGTACAAGGACGTCGTTGCGTTCGGCCTGCTGGTTCTGGTGCTGTTGTTCCGTCCGACCGGCATTCTGGGCCGTCCGGAGGTTGAGAAAGTATGACTAGGAATCTTAAACAGGCACTGTTCAGTGCCTTGCTGGTGTGGGCGGTGGCCTACCCGGTACTCGGTCTGAAACTGACCATCGTCGGCATCAATCTGGAAGTGCACAACACCAGCCCTGCGGTACTCGCGACCATCGCGATCTGCTCGGTGCTGATGTTCCTGCGCGTGCTGTTCAACCAGCAGATCAGCAAGGCCTGGCGCTCCTCGCCGGGCATGCCGCTGATCCCGGCCAAGGCCAGCAACTTTCTGACCCTGCCAACCACCCAGCGCTATTTCATCATTGCGCTGATTCTGATCGCCCTGGTCTGGCCGTTCTTCGGCTCCCGTGGCGCGGTGGATATCGCAACGCTGATCCTGATCTACGTGATGCTCGGCCTGGGCCTGAACATCGTCGTCGGTCTGGCCGGTCTGCTTGACCTGGGTTACGTCGGTTTCTACGCCGTTGGCGCCTACAGCTACGCGCTGCTGTCGCATTACTACGGCTTGAGCTTCTGGATCTGCCTGCCGATTGCCGGCCTGATGGCGGCGACGTTCGGCTTCCTGCTGGGCTTCCCGGTGTTGCGTCTGCGCGGCGACTATCTGGCGATCGTGACCTTGGGTTTCGGCGAGATCATCCGTCTGTTCCTGCGTAACCTGACCGACATCACCGGTGGCCCGAACGGCATCAGCAACATCGAAAAACCGACGTTCTTCGGCCTGACCTTCGAGCGCAAAGCCGCCGAAGGCCTGCAGACGTTCCACGAGTATTTCGGCCTGCAATACAACTCGATCAACAAGGTGATCTTCCTTTACCTGGTTGCGCTGTTGCTCGCACTGGCCGCGCTGTTCGTGATCAACCGTCTGCTGCGCATGCCGATCGGTCGCGCATGGGAAGCACTGCGTGAAGACGAAATCGCCTGCCGCGCGTTGGGCCTGAACCCGACTGTGATCAAGCTCTCCGCGTTCACCCTGGGTGCTGCGTTCGCCGGTTTCGCCGGCAGCTTCTTCGCTGCACGTCAGGGGCTGGTAACGCCCGAGTCGTTCACCTTCATCGAGTCGGCGATCATCCTCGCCATCGTCGTATTGGGTGGCATGGGCTCGCAACTGGGTGTGATTCTGGCGGCGATCGTGATGATCCTGTTGCCGGAAATGATGCGTGAGTTCAGCGAGTATCGCATGTTGATGTTCGGTGCGCTGATGGTGCTGATGATGATCTGGCGTCCACAAGGTCTGCTGCCGATGCAACGCCCACACATGGAGTTGCGCAAATGAGCCGCGAGATCCTTAAAGTCGAAAATCTGAGCATGCGCTTCGGCGGCTTGCTCGCGGTCAACGGCGTGGCGCTGACCGTCAAGGAAAAGCAGGTGGTTGCACTGATCGGCCCGAACGGCGCCGGCAAGACCACCGTGTTCAACTGCCTGACCGGCTTCTATCAGCCTACCGGCGGCAGCATCCTGCTCGACGGCGAGCCGATCCAGGGCCTGCCGGGCCACAAGATCGCCCTCAAAGGCGTGGTGCGGACCTTCCAGAACGTGCGTTTGTTCAAGGATATGACCGCGGTCGAGAACCTGTTGATCGCCCAGCACCGTCACTTGAACACCAACTTCCTGTCCGGCCTGTTCAAGACCCCGGCGTTCCGCAAAAGCGAGCGCGAGGCGATGGAATTTGCCGAGTACTGGCTGGAAAAGGTCAACCTCAAAGAGTTCGCCAACCGCACCGCCGGCACCCTCGCCTACGGCCAGCAACGGCGTCTGGAAATCGCCCGCTGCATGATGACCCGCCCGCGGATTCTCATGCTCGACGAACCGGCCGCCGGCCTGAACCCGAAGGAAACCGAAGACCTCAAGGCGTTGATCGGTGTGTTGCGCGAAGAGCACAACGTCACCGTGCTGCTGATCGAACACGACATGAAACTGGTCATGAGCATTTCCGATCACATCGTCGTGATCAATCAGGGCACGCCGCTGGCCGACGGCACGCCGGAACAGATCCGCGACAATCCTGAAGTGATCAAAGCCTACCTGGGGGAAGCGTAAATGCTGCAGTTCGAAAACGTTTCCACCTTCTACGGCAAGATCCAGGCCCTGCACAGCGTCAACGTCGAAGTCCGTCAGGGCGAGATCGTGACGCTGATCGGCGCCAACGGTGCCGGCAAATCCACGCTGCTGATGACGCTGTGCGGTTCGCCGCAGGCGCACAGCGGCAGCATCCGCTACATGGGTGAGGAACTGGTCGGCCAGGACTCGTCGCAGATCATGCGCAAGAGCATCGCCGTGGTCCCGGAAGGGCGTCGGGTGTTTGCCCGTCTGACCGTGGAAGAAAACCTGTCGATGGGCGGATTTTTCACCGACAAGGGCGACTATCAGGAACAGATGGACAAGGTTCTCGGACTTTTCCCACGCCTGAAAGAGCGTTTCAACCAGCGCGGCGGCACCATGTCCGGCGGCGAACAGCAGATGCTCGCCATCGGCCGTGCGCTGATGAGCAAGCCCAAGCTGCTGCTGCTCGACGAGCCATCGCTGGGTCTGGCGCCGATCATCATCCAGCAGATCTTCGACATCATCGAACAGCTGCGCAAGGACGGTGTGACGGTGTTCCTGGTCGAGCAGAACGCCAACCAGGCGCTGAAAATCGCTGACCGCGCCTACGTTCTGGAGAACGGCCGCGTGGTCATGCAAGGCACCGGTGAAGCGCTGCTGACCGACCCGAAAGTACGCGAGGCGTACCTCGGCGGTTGAGTGTTATCGCTGCACAAAAAAACGGCCTTCGGGCCGTTTTTTGTTTCCTGAGCACCACCAAGGTAACCCTGTGGGAGCGAGCCTGCTCGCGAAAGCGCTCTGTCATTCAACATTATGGGTGCCTGACACACCGCCTTCGCGAGCAGGCTCGCTCCCACAGGGATACAGCTGAATCCGAAATTTTTCATAAATTTCTCGCCCCGCCTGTAACGCATCCACCCACCCGTTCTCTAGAGGGACAAGCAAGCGCAAACCGCTTGCAGAAACCCTGATAAAAAACTGGAGAAACATCATGACTGCGACTACCCGTACCCTGTCCGCTACCGCCCTGGTTCTGGCCCTCGGTTCCGCTCTGAGCATCGCCACTGTCTCCACCGCCCAGGCCGCCGATGCCAACATGGAAAAATGCTTCGGCGTGGCCATGAAGGGTAAGAACGATTGCGCCGCAGGTGCCGGGACTACCTGCGCCGGCACGGCGAAAATGGACTACCAGGCCAACGCCTGGAAGCTCGTTCCGAAAGGCACCTGCGCCACCACCGAAAGCAAAACCTCGCCGACCGGCTTCGGTCAGCTCGAAGCCTTCAAAGCCAAGTCCTGATCCACGGCCTGCCTGAGTGACGCCCATGTTCAGTCATCACGAACCGTCCCTGCCGCGCACTCAGGCCGCTCGCACCGAGCTCCCTGCCCGCGCCGGGCTGGGGCTCAAGACCGGGCACTTCCTCGAAGTGCTCGGCTCCGTACCGGACCTCGGTTTCTTCGAAGTCCACGCCGAAAACTACATGGTGGCCGGCGGCCCGTTTCATCATTTCCTCGGTCTGATTCGCCAACAGTACCCGCTGTCATTGCACGGCGTGGGCCTGTCGATCGGTGGCGAAGGCGCGCTGGACAGCCAGCACCTCAACCGCCTCGCCGAGCTGATCGAGCGCTATCAACCGCAAGCTTTTTCCGAACATCTGGCGTGGTCGAGCCACGGCCCGGTGTTCCTCAATGACCTGCTGCCACTGGCTTACGACACGCCGACACTGAACCGCGTCTGTGCGCACATCGACCAGGTGCAGAACACGCTGAAACGACCGATGCTGCTGGAGAACCCGGCGACCTATCTGGGATTTGAGCACTCGACGATCGACGAGGCCGAGTTCATCGGCGAAGTGATCCGCCGCAGCGGCTGCGGCTTGTTGCTCGACGTCAACAATGTCTACGTGTCGTGCATCAACCATCAGCGCGATCCTCTGGCCTACCTCGATGCGTTACCGCTGCACGCGGCCGGCGAGATTCATCTGGCCGGCTTCGCTGAAGATTGCGACAACCTCGGCTACCGCTTGCTGATCGACGACCACGGCGCGCCGATTGATCAGGCCGTCTGGGATCTGTACCGGCAAGTGCTGCAACGTATCGGCCCGGTGGCGACGCTGATCGAACGTGATAATCAGGTGCCGGCCTTTGACGTTTTGCTCGCCGAAGCGCAGCAAGCCGAGACGCTGTTGCGCCGCGCGGAGCGTGCGGCATGAGCACGCAAGCGGACTTCGCCGCCGCCCTGCTCAATGCGCAACTGCCGTATCCCAAGGGCCTGTGCAGCCGCAACGGCGCCGATCCGTCGCGACGTTTTGCGGTCTATCGCAACAACGTGCAGAGCTCGTTGATCAATGCCCTGGCCGACAGCTATCCGGTGGTGCTGCAATTGGTCGGCGAGGAGTTCTTCCGCGCCATGGCAGCGATTTTCGTCCAGAGTCAGCCGCCACACAGTCCGTTGATGAGCCGCTATGGCGAGCACTTCGCCGACTTCATCGCACAATTCGAACCCATTGCCGGCGTGCCTTATGTGGCTGATGTCGCGCGACTCGAGCATTTGCGTACTGTCGCCTACCACGCCGCTGATGCGCAGCCGATCCGGCCTGAACAAGTCAGTGCCGCGCTGGCCGATCCGCAGTCGCTGAGTGAACTGTGTTTCGAACTGCATCCCTCGCTGCACCTGCTCGACTCTGCTTTTGCGGTCGTGGCGATCTGGGCCGCGCATCAGCAGGAGCCAAATCTGGCGGGCATTGGCCTGAATCAAGGCCAGCATGCCCTGGTGCTGCGCAATGGTCTCGACGTTGAGGTGTTCGCTCTTGAGGCGGGTGCGAGCGTGTTCCTTCGTCATCTGCTCCAAGGCTCGCCACTGCTCGCGGCGGCAGAAAACAGCCCGCCGTTCGATCTCGCCCAAACCCTCGCCTTACTGATTGCGCATAACGCGATTACCCGTCTGAATTACAAGGAGTTGCCATGAAGGCTTTTATCCTGTGCGTCATCGCGCTGTTCGAAAAAATCCCGCACAGCCTGATTGCCCTCATCGCGCGTTTTTCCATCGCTGCGGTGTTCTGGAAATCCGGGCAAACCAAGGTCGAAGGACTGGCCGTCGACTTGATTGACGGCACCTTTGAACTGGGCTGGCCACGTTTGGCCGATTCGACGATTCCGCTGTTTCAGAGCGAGTACAACCTGCCGCTGTTGTCGCCGGAAATTGCCGCGCATCTGGCGGCGTTTGCCGAGCATGTGTTTCCGCTACTGATCCTGCTCGGCCTAGCGACGCGGTTTTCCGCGCTGGCACTGCTGGGCATGACCCTGACCATTCAATTGTTCGTCTACCCGGATGCCTACCCCACCCACGGCACCTGGGCGGCGGTGTTGCTGTACCTCATGGCGACCGGGCCGGGCAAATTGTCGATCGATCAGCTGATCGCGCGCCGATTCCAAGGCTGACCTGAAACTGTTCGATGTCAGGACTGGAGTCGATCCAGCGCCTCGCCACTGCGCTTGAACCAGCCCATCAAATAATCCGCGAGCACCTGCGTGCGCTTGGGCAATCCACCCTGATACGGGTGCACCAGATACATCGGCATGCGCCGGGTCTGGTAATCGCGCAGCAACCAGCGCAAGCGGCCGTCCGCCAGTTCCGCTTGCAGGAGATACGACGGCAAACGGGCGATGCCGGCGCCGGACAGCGCTGCTTTCTTCAACAGGCTGTAGTGATTGCTGGCAAACGGACCCGAAACCCGCACCCGCAACAACTCGTGCTGCTGGTGATACAGCCATTCTTCGCGGCCGCTGTAATGGCTGTTGAGCAGGCAACGATGCTCGACCAAGGCATGCGGCGTCGCCGGCTCGCCGAAGCGCTCGAGGTAGGCCGGGCTGGCGCAGGTCATTTCGTGCCACGCCAACAGCGGCCTGGCCACCAGCCGATCGTCATTGGCCACTTCGGCGCGAATCGCCAGATCAAAGCCATCGCGGGCCAGATCGCGATAGCTGTTGTTCAGCTCCAACTCGATCTGCACCTGCGGGTATTGCCCGGAAAACTCCAGCAACAAGCCATCGAAGAAGGTCTCGCCGAGCGACACCGGAACCGTCATGCGCACGGGACCGGCCATGTCGTCCTTCAACCGCGCCAACGCCTGCCGTGCGCGTTCGACCTGGACCACCAGCGCCTGAGCCTGCGGCAGCAGCGCCGCCCCTGCCGCCGTCAGGCTCAAGCGCCGGGTCGTGCGTTGCAGCAGCACCACACTGAATTGCGCTTCGAGCTGGCTGATGCGCTTGGAGAGTTGGCCCTTGCTGCAGCCCAACTGCTGCGCGGCCAGGGTAAAACTGCCGGCTTCGATCAGCACGGCAAACGCGGCAAGGTCATCCATTTCGCTCATGGATTGTTTCCATTTGAAAACCAAAGGTTGCCTATTAGTGCGCTTATCCGCAGAAAAAACCACTCTAGACTGAAACCTCATTCACACGTGAGGTACAGCTCGATGAAAATTCTGTTGATAGGCGCCGGCGGCACCATCGGTTCGGCGGTGGACAAAGAGTTGTCGCAACGCCACGAGGTCATTCGTATCGGTCGCAACAGCGGTGACTTGCAGGTGGATATCAGCGACAGCGCGTCGATCCGCAAGCTGTTCGAACAGACCGGCAAGTTCGATGCGTTGATCTGCGCGGCGGGCAACGTGACGTTTGCAGCGCTCGACGAGATGACTGAGGACAGCTTCGTCCTCGGCCTGAAAGACAAGTTGATGGGCCAGGTCAATCTGCTGCTGATCGGCCGCGAGTTCGCCAATGACGGCGCCTCGTTCACCTTCACCACCGGCGTGCTCAGCCACGACCCGATTCGCAGCGGCGCCTCGGCAGCTCTGGTCAACGGCGCCCTCGACAGCTTCGTCCGCGCCGCCGCCATCGAACTGCCGCGTGGCCTGCGGGTAAACTCGGTGAGCCCGACCGTGCTGACCGAAGCCCTGGGCAAATACGCGCCCTACTTCCGTGGCTTCAAGCCGGTTCCTGCAGCGGAAGTGGCATTGGCCTACGCGAAAAGTGTCGAAGGACTGCAAACAGGGCAGACGTTTCACGTGGGTTAAGGCCCTTGTGATGAACGGTCAGGCTGCGTAACGTGGCAGCACCTGTCTGGAGAGCCAAAGATGCGTGTTGCCCGTTTGATCGTCCTCGTTACCCTGCTGCCGATGTTTGCCGCCTGCCAGTTGTTCGACGGCCAGCGTGAAAGTGTGTCCCATGCCGGGCAGACGCGAATGCAGGGGCAACTGACCGCCGCCGACGGCAAACTGGTGTTCCAGCCGTGCCAGGAGCAGCGGCAACTGGTGGTCAACGACATCGGCGGCACCAGCGTCCTGCAAGAGGCCGCTACACTCGCCGACGAACAGGGCAAGCTGTTTGCCGATGTGCGCGGCAAGGTCTCCGGCGACCGTCTCGACCTCGGCCAGTTGTATCGCGTCGAGCGCTCGGGCACGGCCTGCGACGATCCGAATTTCAAACTGCTGATCCTGCGCGCCGCCGGCCATGGCCCGGAATGGAACGTCAAAGTCAGCGGCAAAGGCATGGTCATCGAGCGCGACGGCCAGGCTCCACTGGCGGTGCCGTATGTGGAAGAGCAACTGGGCGACGGCCGCTTCAATCTCAGCAGCGAAGCCAACAACCAGCGCATCGAACTGTGGGTCGCGCCACAGCGCTGCGTCGACAGCAGCACCGGCAGCGTGCAGCACATGAGCGCCGAGTTGCGCATCGACGGTCAGGTGCAGCGCGGCTGCGGCTATTTCGGCGGCGCACGCAACGACTGATCGTTTTTCCCCCACGGATCCGCTCGCGGCGGCTTATAATCGCCGCCTTTAAACGCCCTGGCGCAGTTGTGCGCCCCGCGAATCCGGATCCCCGCCATGTTACGAATCACTGAACTCAAGCTGCCAATCGACCATCCCGAAGAAGACCTGCGCACCGCCATCGTGCAACGCCTGGGCATCGCCAGTGATGATCTGCTCGATTTCACCTTGTTCAAGCGCAGCTATGACGCGCGCAAAAAGTCCTCCGAACTGTGCTTCATCTACACCATCGACCTCAACGTACGCGACGAGGCCAGAGTGTTGAGCAAGTTCGCCGACGACCGTAACGTCAACGTGGCGCCGGATGTCAGCTACAAATTCGTCGGCCAGGCACCGAGCGATCTCGGCCAGCGGCCGATCGTCGTCGGTTTCGGCCCGTGCGGCATCTTCGCCGGCCTGCTGCTGGCGCAGATGGGCTTCAAACCGATCATTCTCGAACGCGGCACCGAAGTCCGCCAGCGCACCAAGGACACCTGGGGCCTGTGGCGCAAAAGCGTGCTCAATCCCGAGTCCAACGTACAGTTTGGCGAAGGCGGCGCGGGCACGTTCTCCGACGGCAAGCTGTACAGCCAGATCAAGGACCCGAAATTCCTCGGCCGCAAAGTCCTGCACGAGTTCGTCAAGGCCGGTGCGCCGGAAGAAATCCTCTACGTCAGCAAGCCGCACATCGGTACGTTCCGCCTGACCGGTATGGTCGAAAACATGCGCGAGCAGATCCGCGAACTGGGCGGTGAAGTGCGCTTCCAGGAGCGCGTCAGCGACGTGCTGATCGAAGATGGCCAACTGGTCGGCGTGCAACTGGCCAGCGGCGAAACCCTGCATTCGAAGCATGTGGTTCTGGCCCTCGGCCACAGTGCCCGCGACACCTTCCGCATGCTCCACAGCCGTGGCGTGTTCATGGAAGCCAAGCCATTCTCGGTGGGTTTCCGCATCGAACATCCGCAGTCGCTGATCGACCGCGCGCGCCTGGGCAAATACGCTGGCCACCCGAAACTTGGCGCTGCCGATTACAAACTGGTGCACCACGCCAAGAACGGGCGTTCGGTCTACAGCTTCTGCATGTGCCCGGGCGGCACCGTGGTCGCGGCCACCTCCGAGCCCAATCGCGTGGTCACCAACGGCATGAGCCAGTACTCGCGTAACGAGCGTAATGCCAACTCCGGCATCGTCGTCGGCATCACCCCGGAAGTCGATTATCCGGGCGGCCCGCTCGCCGGTATCGAGTTGCAGGAGCGCCTGGAATCCCACGCGTTCATCCTTGGCGGCAGCGAGTACAAGGCCCCGGCGCAACTGGTTGGCGACTTCATCAACGGCAAGCCGTCGACCGAACTGGGCGAGGTCGAGCCATCGTACAAGCCGGGCGTGGCGCTGGGCGATCTGGCGCTGGCGCTGCCGGACTTTGCCATTGAGGCGATCCGCGAAGCCTTGCCGGCGTTCGAGAAGCAGATTCGCGGTTATTCGCTGCACGACGCCGTGCTGACCGGGATCGAGACGCGCACTTCATCGCCGCTGCGCATCACCCGCAACGAGTCGCTGCAGAGCATGAACGTCAAAGGCCTGTTCCCGGCCGGTGAAGGCGCGGGCTATGCCGGCGGGATTCTCTCGGCGGGTGTCGACGGGATTCGCATTGCCGAGGCAGTGGCTCGCGATATCCTCGGCCTGGAAGCCTGATCCGCATAAGCTGACACAACACAAACCCTGTGGGAGCGAGCTTGCTCGCGAAGTCGCTATTTCAGTCAATGATGATGTTGAATGAGATGACGCCTTCGCGAGCAGGCTCGCTCCCACATTGGTTTTTGCGTTTCTTCAGATGTTGGCGCGCAGCACCGAGGTCGGCAGCGCCTCCCCGCGCTCGGCACTCGCCGCCACTGCTGCAATCAACTCACCCAGTTCGTAACCCTGCGCTTTCAACCATTCCTGGTCGTAATAAGTGTCGGCATAACGCTCGCCGCCATCGCACAGGATCGCCACGATCGACCCAGACTGCCCCGCCGCTTTCATCTGCTGCGCTGCCATCAGCGCACCGATCAGATTGGTCCCGCTCGACCCGCCGACATGCCGCCCCAAACGCTGCGCCAGATAATGCATGGCCGCCAGCGACAAGGCGTCCGGCACCTTGACCATCGCATCGATCACCTTGGGCAGGAACGACGCTTCCACCCGAGGCCGGCCAATGCCTTCTATGCGCGAGCCGCAGTCCAGGCGCAGGCTGGCATCTCCGGTCTGGTAAAAATCGAAGAACACCGAACGCTCGGCATCGGCACACAACACGCGGGTGCAGTGCTGGCGATAGCGCACGTAACGGCCGAGGGTCGCGGTGGTGCCGCCGGTGCCGGGGCTGGAAATCAGCCAGGTCGGCTCAGGGTGTTTTTCGTAGCGCATCTGCTGGAAGATCGACTCGGCGATGTTGTTGTTCGCTCGCCAGTCGGTGGCACGTTCGGCGTAGGTGAACTGATCGATGAAGTGACCGCCATGCTCGCGGGCCAGGCGCTCGGATTCGGCGTAGATCTGCGTCGGATCCTGCACCAGATGGCTCTGCCCGCCGTAAAAGGCAATCTGGGCGATCTTCTCTTTCGAGGTGGTCGCGGGCATCACCGCGATAAACGGCAAACCGAGCATGCGCGCGAAATACGCTTCGGAAATCGCCGTCGAGCCGCTGGATGCTTCGATCACCGGCGCGCCGGGCTTGAGCCAGCCGTTACACAGCGCGTAAAGGAACAGCGAGCGGGCCAGGCGGTGCTTGAGGCTGCCGGTCGGGTGGCTGGATTCGTCCTTGAAATACAACTCGATGCCGGCAAAACCGGGCAGCGGCAAAGGGATCAGGTGGGTGTCGGCGCTGCGCTGGAAGTCCGCCTCGATGATGCGGATGGCTTCGCGGGCCCACTGTCGGTTGTCGCTCATGGTTTCGGTTCTCGTTGAATCAGGCAGAAGATCGGTCTTCTGAAAAAGGTCTGCCGCAAGCTTAGGAAAAATCCCGCAGGCGGCAAAGATACAGCTGAGTCTCAATGTGTCAGGCAACTGCTAGGCTCAGTGCTGCCCGAGCGAGACAGTCTGTAACGCCATATAACAAAAAAGAATATAACTTTTGTTTTAACAACTAACGGTACGGGTTAGGGTGTTTCACCTTTTTCTTGATTCGATGGAGAGCGACCTTGCCTCTGCGTAGCACTTTCACGCGTTTCTTTCAGTTGGAAGCCGCCAGCGGTCTGCTATTGATCGCCGCAGCCGTTCTCGCGCTGATCATCAACAATTCACCGCTGTCGTGGCTGTACACCGGCCTGCTCGACACCCCGGTGGTGGCGCAGATCGGCGCGTTGAAAATCGCCAAACCCCTGCTGCTGTGGATCAACGACGGCCTGATGGCGATGTTCTTCCTGCTGATCGGTCTGGAAGTCAAACGCGAAGTGCTCGACGGCCAATTGTCCAAGCCTTCGCAGATCGTCCTCCCTGGCGCAGCGGCGATCGGCGGCATGCTGGTGCCGGCGCTGATCTACTGGTTCCTCAATCGCGACAACCCCGCGGCCCTGAGTGGCTGGGCCATTCCGACCGCCACCGATATCGCCTTCGCCCTCGGCGTATTGGCCCTGCTCGGCAAACGCGTGCCGGTGTCGCTGAAACTGTTCCTGATGACCCTGGCGATCATTGATGACCTGGGCGCCATCGTGATCATCGCAATCTTCTATTCCGGCGAACTCTCTACCCTGTCCCTTGGCCTGGCGGCTGCTTGCATTGCCGCGCTGGTGGCGATGAACCGGCTCGGCGTGGTCAAGCTCGGACCGTACATGATCATCGGCCTGATCCTCTGGGTCTGCGTGCTCAAGAGCGGTGTCCACGCGACACTGGCCGGCGTGACCCTGGCTTTCTGCATTCCCCTGCGCACGAAAAACGCCGAGTCGTCGCCGCTGCTGACCCTCGAACACGCGCTGCACCCGTGGGTCGCCTACGGCATCCTGCCGCTGTTCGCCTTCGCCAACGCCGGCCTGTCACTGAGCGGCGTCACCGTCGAAAGCTTCACCCACGACGTACCGATGGGCATTGCTATCGGCCTGCTGTTGGGCAAGACCATCGGCGTGTTCGGCCTGACCTGGCTTGCGGTCAAGATCGGCATCGCCGCCCTGCCCCAAGGCGCCAACTGGGGCCAGGTCCTCGGCGTCGCGATCCTCTGCGGCATAGGCTTCACCATGAGCCTGTTCGTCGGCTCGCTGGCCTTCGAACCGGGCGTGAGTGATTACGCCGGTATGGATCGCATGGGCATCCTCACCGGCTCGATCCTCGCGGCGGTGATTGGTTATGCGGTGACTGCGGCGGCGAGTCGCAAGAATTCACAACTGCAATAACCCCTGTGGCGAGGGAGCTTGGCCCTCGCCACAGATTTCTCGCCTTACAGTTACGCAGCGAACAATCCCCACGTCATTAGCGACCCGTCCTACAGCCACACTTTCCCCGCTTCGATAACGTCGTGCGGCCCCTTCTCAGGGGCTGTCGATGGTGAAGGAAGGGACGATCAGTGGCGCGGAACAAGGACATTCCCCGGGTGCAAAACCCACCGCAGGGCGACGGACAATACCTATCACCCCGCTCCCGAAACGTCGGATATCACAGCCTTTCCCGATTTAAGAAGAGCAAAAAAGAAAACGCCGTTCAACGGTGGGCTCCGGGATCGCTGGATCAATGCAAAAGGCCGAATAATTTATGAATGGGATTATTTACTCGGCGAGCTTGAAGCCTACCGCGCAAGCGATGGTAGCCATTTAGGCTCTTACGACCACAGAACTGGTGAACAGATAGATCCACCCAAAAAAAACCGTAGTATTAAAAAATATTTATGAGGATTACATGGGACTCAAAGCCAGACTCGAATGGTACGAACAACAAACCGAACTGGATGAGGGGGAGGAACTGTCGAAAGATTTTGGCGAGGACGGCTCATTAATGGAAGCATTAGGCCTACCGTCGAAAAGCTTCAATAACGGCGGATTTGATGTAAAAGCCGATTGGCTCAAGACTCTCCAGCCCCACTTCCAGCATTCCATTCAATTTTCTTCTTACGACTATCAGGTATCGTTCGTTTACCGTGATCAATGGTAGATGGGACTGGAACTGAGATTGGAATGGTACGACACAGCAACCTTGGAGTTTCAGGGGGAAGAGTCGTCAAAAGATTTGGGTGATGACGGGTCAGTGTTAAACGCCTTGGGAATCTCCGCCGACAACAACATCAATAATGGCAGCTTCAACGTCGTTCAAAACTGGCTGCCAACAATTCAGCCGTATTTTCAACATCAAATCGATGTGCGAGTCCACGACTATCAAATTTCGTTTGACTACGGCTAACAGCCCCGAAAGTATTAGCTCCATGCACTTTCTTTTAATTGCCGGTTTTTTCCCTGACGAAGTCCAAGATGACTCCTTGCAATTCGAGCTGGATATCACCGGCAGCGAGATGAATGAAAAAGTGGCTCAGCTCATTGAATCAAAGCCCTTGGATGAGGTGGAACCCGGCGAGCTGTTGTTGACTCAGGATCAGGTAACCGCATTGGAAAACTTTCTCAACGTCAGCTTTCCAGAAGGCCTCGAATACTTCATGGGCACCTGCGCCACATACTGAATGAACAATTCACAAGCAAAGAAAACCCCGACCAGTCACCTGATCGGGGTTTTCTTTTACCCAGCTTCCCGCTTAGTGCGAAACGCGGCTGGTTCCGCCAACGGTGGAGATCCGTACCCGCTCGCCAACGCGGAATACTTCATTCTCCTGAACCTGCTGCACATAGGCGCGCATGCTGCCGTCGTCTTCGCGGACGGTGATTTCTACGCCCTGGGTGCGGGTCAGGCCTTCTTCGGTGGCCGAGCCAAGCAGGCCGCCGGCCACTGCGCCGATGACCGCAGCAACGATGCTGCCCTTGCCGCCGCCGATGGCGCTACCGCCGACGCCGCCGACCACTGCGCCTGCTGCGCCGCCGATCGGGGTCTTGGTGCCTTCGATTTTTACCGGGCGCAGGGATTCGATGGTGCCCATGCGAATCGTCTGTACACGACGCGCTTCGTCACGGGAGTAGGAGTCGCCGGTGAGGCTCGATTGGCAGCCGGTCAGCAACATCGCCATCGTCGAAAAAGAAGCAACCAGCAGAACAGACTTACGCATAGCATCAACTCCAAAAGAACATGTGTTCATTAAACCCCGTGGCCTGGCGCCTGTCACGACACCATCCGGATAAAATTGGCTTCCATTCAGGCCTGGTACAGATGCCCGCGAGCGTCCACTCAAGGTAGCGTCAAATCAGCGATCCTGCGCCATCCGCGTTTATGTCGCTCGGTAGACTGCTCAGGGTGCCAGTCGTTCCAGAATCCACTCGGCGCCCTGGAGGCGGTAGTTGAGGCGATCGTGCAGGCGGCTCGGCCTGCCCTGCCAGAACTCGATGCGCTCGGGCAACAAGCGGTAACCACCCCAATGTTCCGGGCAGTGCGGCTGGCCGTCGCTGAAGCGTTGCTCGGTGGCCTTGAGCAAATCTTCCAGTTCGCCACGACCGTTGATGACTCGGCTCTGCGGCGAGGCCCAGGCGCCGAGGCGGCTGCCCAGCGGTCGCACTTGATAATAAGCATCAGACTCTTGCGCCGTGACCTTGACCACCCGCCCCTCGATGCGCACCTGGCGCTCCAGGGTTGGCCAGAAGAAGGTCATGGCGGCAAACGGGTTGGCCGCCAGATGCTGGCCCTTGGCGCTGTCGTAGTTGGTGAAGAAGGTGAAGCCCTGCTCGTCCAGGCCCTTGAGCAACAAAATGCGGCAATGCGGACGACCGTCGGCATCAACCGTGGCCAGGGTCATGGCATTGGCTTCTACCGGCGCCTGCTCGGTTTTCACCGCATCGGCGAACCACTGGTGAAACAGCGCAAACGGCTCGGCCGGGGCTTGCGCCTCGGTCAAACCGTCACGGGTGTAGTCGCGACGCATATCGGCCAGAGCCTGGGTCATGGCGGATTCCTTTTCGTTAGCGGATCACTTCTTGGCGGCGTCGGCTGCGGCGACTTTCTTGTCGGTCGCGGCGGCTTTGGCTGGTGCAGTTTTTTTCGCTGGAGCCTTGGCCGGTGCCTTCTTCGCAGGAGCCTTGGCGGCGGTTTTCTTGGCTGGCGCCTTTTTCGCCGCCGGCACAGCGGCTTTTTTCGCCGCAGGCGCCGGGGTAACCGGTTTGGCAACTGGCTTGACGTCTTGCGCAGCGACCATCGTTACAGGCTTCGGTGCTGGCATGTTGTATTTGCTCAGCAGCGCAACCATGGTGTTCTGCGGAGTCACCAGCAGTTCGACGCGACGGTTCAAGGCACGGCCTTCAACGCTGTCGTTGGCCGCACGCGGCGCTTCGGAACCCATGCCGCGTAGCATCAGGCGATCACGTTGCAAGCCGCTGAGGCGGAAGATCGCCGCCACCGATTGCGCACGCTCCTGGCTCAGTTTGACGTTGGCCGGCGCAGCACCGCTGGTATCGCTGTGACCGAGCACCAGCACTGCGGTTTTCGGGTCGGCTTCAAGGATTTTCGCTACGCGAGTGAACGGGCCAAGGGTGACCGGCAGCAGCATCGCCGGGCGGTCTGGATTGAACGAGCCTTCGACCGGCGCCGTCACCACCAGTACGTTGTCGCGACGCTCGAGTTGCAGATTGCTGTCTTTCACCGCTTCACGCAGACGCGGTTCGTAGTCATCCAGCCAGGCCTGAGTCACCTTCGGATCCGGCATCGGCACGGCTTTGACGGTTGGCTGATCCTTGCCGCCGAACGGCCACCACCATTTGCCATTGGACTGCGCCTCGGCTTTGGCCACCTCGACCGGTTTGGCTTCAGGTTTGACCTCGGCTTTCAGATCAGCCTTGACCGCTTCGTCGCTGGAACCGAACGGCCAGTACCACGGGTTGCTGCTCTCAGCCTTGGCCACTGGCGCAGTCGCCGCAGGTTTCAGCGGAGCCGGGGCCGGAGCCGGATCTTTAGACGCAACTTTGTCGGAAGAACCGAACGGCCACCAACTGCCGCCATCTGCATCGTTTTTCGGAGTCTGTGCGCAACCGGTGATCGCTACACACAGGGCCAGGGCGAGGGTCTTTTTAGATGACATTGAAAATCCACAAAATGAAGTAATGAAAAATCAGAGCACTTTCGCCCGGATAAACAGCCGTTTTGAAACGAAAATCCCTTCGAGGTTCCGACCCTGGAACCTCTGTTGAAGCTTTACAGACAAGTGGCAAGCACCCGCGCCAGCTTTTGCGCGCGCGGATCCATCAAAACGTAAGGCCCCAGGGTATTTGTCACGAAACCGAAAGCCACATCGTGCTCAGGATCAGCAAAACCGATCGAGCCGCCCGCTCCCGGATGGCCGAACGCGCGTGGGCCGAGGCCGTAGGTGGCGTTGGGCACGTCCGGTTGATCGAGCATGCAGCCGAGGCCGAAACGGGTGCGAGTGAGCAAAGTCTTGTCATCGCCAAGGCTGTGCTCGCGGGTCAGCTCTTCGAGCATCTCGCTCTCGAGCAGGCTGCCGTCGAGCAGGCCGGCATAAAACCCGGCGAGACTGCGCGCGTTGCCGTGGCCGTTAGCCGCCGGTTGCTGCATGCGTCGCCATTCCGGCTTGTTGGTGCTGGTCAGCACTGACGGCGGATTGGTGAAGGCGCGAGTAGTCATGGCAGTCGGTTCGCGCATGGTCACTTGCAGCAGGCGCTGCGCCGCAGCGTCGCCGGCGTTGCCCTTGCCACGGGCGATGTGCGCAACGCGCTGAAACTCTTCGTCGGCCAGGCCCACGTGGAAATCCAGGCCCAACGGTTTGGCGATCCGAGCGACGATCGACTCGCCCGGCCCACGACCGTCGGCGCGGCGCAGCAATTCGCCGACCAGCCAGCCGTAGGTGATCGCGGCATAACCGTGACCGGTGCCCGGAGTCCACCATGGCGCTTCGGCCGCGAGGGCGTCGACCATCGTTTGCCAGTCGTAAAGGGCTTCAGGGGCGAGCAGTTCGCGCAGCGCCGGCAAGCCGGCCTGATGGCAGAGCAATTGGCGCAGGGTGACGGATTCTTTGCCGGCGGCGGCGAATTCCGGCCAGTAGCGGGCAACCGGGGCGTCGAGTTGCAACTTGCCTTCAGCGACCAGTTGCAGCGCGGTGACGGCGGTGAATGTCTTGGTGCAGGAGAACAGGTTGGCAATGGTGTCGCTGTGCCAGGCTTCGGCGCCGTCCTTGTCGGCAGTACCGGACCAGAGGTCGAGGACGGTTTCTCCACCGACCTTGATGCACAGGGCTGCGCCGCGTTCCTGGGGATCGTCGAACAGTGCGGCGAAAGCCTCGCGCACCGCTTCGAATTGAAGCTCGTAATGTCCCTGAATCTGCACCCGCAACTCCCCCGCGAAAACGCTCTACAAAGTGGCCCGCATTGTTCCAGCCCTTGAGGGATTTGGGAACAGGCGCGGGCCAGACGGTTGATCGGCAATTTGTGTTGATCCCTTCGCGAGCAGGCTCGCTCCCACACTGGATCTCAACAGCAGCGCAGATCCCCTGTGGGAGCGAGCCTGCTCGCGAAGAACGATAACGCGGTCTGAAACCTAGTGACCATTCCCCGAATGCCCACCCGCCTGCGCGGCCCCCGGCGCTTTGCCAGCCTCGGCCTTGCGCCCGCCTTCCACTTCCGCCGCCGGGGTTTTCTGCGCCTCCTTGCCCAACTGCTCCAGCGCCTGCAGATTGCTTTTACGCACCGCCTCGACAAAGCCCTGATACGGCAGGTCAGTGACCCCGACCAGACCGAAATGGCCGTTCTCGCCGTCGAGCAAGCGCCCGGTCACCGGTTGGTCGAGATACTGGAACCAGTGCACGCCGACAATCGATGGCTCGCTCAGTGCCTGATTGAGGAAGTTGGCATAGGCCGGGCCGCGATCTTCCTCCTTGGCCAACTGCGTCACGCCGCCCCAGAACGGCCCTCGGTCGGCCGAGCCGAAGTTGAATTCGGTGATCAGCACCGGCTTGTCCAACCCCGCCAACGCGGCGAAGTCGTAACCGTCCTGCGGCTTGAGCGTGTACATGTTGAAGCTCAACACATCGCAGTACTGCGCGCAGGAGGCCACGGCTTCAGGCGTACTGGTGGCGAAACGACCGCCCAGGAGCATCTGGTTCGGCGCGTGCCACTTCAGCGAATCGGAAATGGTCTTGAAATAGGTATCGGCGAAGACCTTCTGGAAGTATTTGAAATCCGCTTCGATCTCCGGATGCTCAGGGTTCGGCAATGGCGGCACGAAGCCCGGATCTTCCATCAACTCCCACGCCGGTAGCTCGATACCCCAGGCCTTGGACAGTCCGGCCTGATTGCGGTACTTGTCGCGCAATTGCTTGAGAAAGGCGCGTTTGGCCGGCACGTCGGTGGTCATTTTCAACGTGCCGTAGGCCAGCGCGAAGCGAGCCTTCGGATCGTCGCCAGGGCCAGCCCAGGCCAGTTCGTTGTCGGCGTAATAACCGATCAGCCACGGATCGTCACGGTGATCGCGGGCGGCAATGGCCACGGCGCGCTCGGTGGCCATGGCGAAACGCGGATCGAACGGATCCGGCATGCCGCCCCACCAATCGCTGCCGGTGCTGATGCTGGTGTAATCGCCGACGATCGACAGCGGCAAGGTGTACGGCACGCGCTCAGCGTCAGCCAGCGACGGCGCGCTCCAGTTGCCCACCGTGTTGAAGCCCCAGGCTTGCAGCCGATCGAGGGTATGGCGGGTCCAGCGTTCTTCATCAATTCTGGCTTTGCACGGAGCGGTTTCCTCGCTGGACGCTTGCACCGCATCGGTCTGCGCCGCTTCGGCAATACCGGATTTTGGCTCAGCAGGCACCGCTGCGGTTTCAGCAGCCTGCACCGAGCCGGCCTCAGCCGCGCCCGCCTTTGCCGCTTCGGCAATCCCGGCCTTGTTGTCGCTGGCGGCCTTGCACGGTTCGCCGTACAGGCGTTGCAGATTGGCGCCATAGAAGTCGTACCAGCGGCCGTTGCCGTAGCCACGGCCCTGATCGGCACCGTTGCCGCCACGGTTGTCGCCCTCGCCGAAATGCGCGGCCAGCGGGTCGTCGTTCTTCGGCAACGATTCGAACATGTACTCACGACCAGCCACGTAGGTCTGGTTGACCTGCGGGCTGACGGTGTTGACGCCCAGCGAATAGAACGGGTGGCCTGCAGGCGTCACCAGATACCAGCGGCCATCGCGTTTTTCCGTGCGAAAGAAACCGCTGGCCTTGAACGCCGGGCCCTTGTTCCAGCCGCCGAACTTGTCCAGCGAAGCCTTTTCACGCTCGGCCAGCCATGTATTCAGCTGTTGCTGCTCTTTGCTGGCGGCGCTTTTCAGTTGCTCGTCGCTGCTGACTTTTTCCGGCCATTTACTGCGGGTTGACTGACCGTATGCGTCGACCAGATTACCGTACACCGCGCGCGTCACCGACTCGCCGTCCTGCACGCCGAAACGCTCGAGCAACAGGCTCTGCGCAACTTTCGGCTGATCCATCGACAGACTCACCGAAACCACTTGGCTGCGGTCGATCTCGCCGGTGCTGCTGGCCAGCAGGATGCGTTGGCCATCAACGGTCATCGGCATCGGCGGCCCGGCTTTCATGCCCTGGCTCAGCGGCGTCGACGCCACCAGCGGCACCAGCAAGGTTTGCGCGGGGCCGGCGGACAGATCGACGCGGCTGACCAGTGTGCGGCCATCGTTGCTCTGGATCTGCACATAAACCGTCACCGCCCAGTTCATCGCACTCTGCAAACGCAAGGTCATCATGCCGGACTGCGACCAGTCCCAAGCGCCGGTCTGCGGAGTCAGGCGCAAGGTCGGGCGGGCGACCGGGTTGAACGTCACCCGGCGCAGCACTTCGCCTTCCGCGGTCTGTTCGGCATTGGCCTGCGGCAGATCGGCGTTTTCCGTGGCGACCTTGACCACGTCGGCCGGGCGCACGAAGTTGAACAGCGTCTGCTGACCGGCGGGCGCGGCCAGCAACGGCGCGGCAAAGAACATGGCGAAAACAGCGGGCAACGAACGGCGGATCATAAGAACGGAGTTCTCCCTAACGACCAGTCAAGGCCAATGGAAAAGCGGTGGCAGAGAGATAGACAACGCGGCGGGCCAATCGGCCCACCCGCGTCTCAGGATATTTCACGTCGGAAAGGAGGCAACGCATTGAGGATCGCCTTGCCGTAGCGCTGGGTGACCAGACGCCGGTCGAGCAAGGTGATGGTGCCGCGGTCTTCTTCGGTGCGCAGCAGACGCCCGCAGGCCTGAACCAGTTTCAGCGAGGCATCGGGCACTGAGATTTCCATGAACGGATTGCCGCCGCGCGCCTCGATCCACTCCGACAACGCGGCCTCAACCGGATCATCGGGCACCGAGAACGGAATCTTGGCGATCACCACGTGCTCGCAGTAGGCACCCGGCAAATCGACACCCTCGGCAAAACTGGCCAGCCCGAACAGCACACTGGAATCACCGCCATCGACTCGCGCCTTGTGCTTGTTGAGGGTTTCCTGTTTCGACAGGTTGCCCTGAATGAACACTTGCTTGCGCCAGTCGCGGTCGAGACCGTCGAACACGTCCTGCATTTGCTTGCGCGAGGAGAACAACACCAGCGTGCCGCGCGACCCTTCGACCAGATCCGGCAGTTCGCGAATGATCGCCGCCGTGTGGGCGGCGGCATCGCGCGGGTCGGCCTTCAGATCCGGCACGCGCAGCACGCCGGCATCGGCATGATGGAACGGGCTCGGCACCACCGCCGTGACAGCTTTTTTCGGCAGGCCGGCGCGCATGCGGAAACGGTCGAAAGTGCCCAGCGCCGTCAGCGTCGCCGAGGTCACCAGGCAGCCGTAAGCGACATTCCACAAACTGCGACGCAAGGTTTCCGCCGCCAGAATCGGGCTGGCGTTGACCTCGATGTCGAACAGCGAACCGCTTTCGGCCAGGGTCAGCCAGCGCGCCATGGGCGGACTGTCTTCCGGGTCTTCGGCGGTGAACGCGGTCCACAATTCCCAGTTGCCGGAAGCGCGGGACAACAGGCTGCCGAACAGCGGATACCACTCTTCGGCCTGATTGCTGGCGATGCCGATATTGACCTCACCGTCCATGCCTTCCTTGAGCAGGTCGGTCAGGCGCTGGAACAGATCGTTAAGGCGCGAATAGCCTTTTTTCAGCTCAATGCCCATTTCGCGCATGTCCTCGGGAATCACCCCGCCGACAAAGCGATGTCGCGGACGTTCGCGGCCTTCGACGTCTTCGCCGGGTTTGAAATCGGCGATCTGCTCGCAGGCGGTGAACATGAACTGCTGCTGGGTCTTGATCTCCCGTGCCAGCTCGGGCACCTGCTCGATCAGCTTGCCGAGATCGCCCGGCAGCGGATGCTGGGCCAGCAGCTTGGTGAGGTTCTTGGCGGTGGTTTCCAGCCAGTCGGCGGTGGAGCGCAGGCGCGTGTAGTGAGCGAAGTGGCCGATGGCCTTGTCCGGCAGGTGGTGACCTTCGTCGAACACGTAAATTGTGTCGCGCGGGTCGGGCAGCACGGCGCCGCCGCCTAGCGCCAGATCCGCCAGGACCATGTCGTGGTTGGTGACGATCACGTCAACCTTGCCCATGCCTTCGCGGGCCTTGTAGAAGGCGCACTGGCCGAAGTTCGGGCAATGACGGTTGGTGCACTGGCTGTGATCAGTGGTCAGGCGCGCCCAGTCGGCGTCTTCCAGCGCGTTCGGCCAGCTGTCGCGGTCGCCGTCCCACTTATTGCCGGCGAGCTTTTCGATCATGCTGGTGAACAGCTTCTGACTGGCCTCGTCGACTTCGATCTTGAAGCCTTCTTCTTCGAACAACTGCGCGGTGGCGGTTTGTGCGTGGCCTTCCTGCAGCAGCATGTCGAGTTTGGACAGGCACATGTAGCGGCCACGGCCCTTGGCCAGGGCGAAGCTGAAATTCAGCCCGCTGTTGCGCATCAGATCAGGCAGATCCTTGTAGACGATCTGCTCTTGCAGGGCGACGGTCGCGGTGGCAATCACCAGACGCTTGCCGGCCAGTTTCGCCGTAGGGATCGCCGCCAAGCTGTAGGCCACCGTCTTGCCGGTACCGGTGCCGGCTTCCACCGCGACAATCGCGGGGTCGCCACTGCGCCGGCCTTCGTCATCGGTGTCGATATCCCCGAGGACCTTGGCGATTTCGGCGATCATCAGGCGCTGGCCGTAACGCGGCTTGAGGCTCTTGGCCTCTAGAAAACGCGAATAAGCGCCCTGGATCGTGGTTTTGAGTTCAGTGCTGATCATTGAGTGTCGGGCGCTGGAAACGCTGGATAAATTTTCAGTAGTTTGGTTCGGCGGCTATCATACCTGCCTAATCGATCCTGCGCAGAACGGAGTGCCCGAATGACACCTTTTAGCCTCGTTTACCCCCTGCATGTCCTTGCCGCTCTGGTGTGGGTCGGCGGCATGTTTTTCGCCTGGATGGTCTTGCGCCCTGCGGCTGTGAAGGCTCTGGACGGCCCAGCTCGCCTGACCCTGTGGGTGGAAGTGTTTCAAGGTTTTTTCCGTTGGGTCTGGGTCGCGGTGATCCTGTTGCCGATCAGCGGCGTGGGCATGTTGCACCTGCAGCAGGTCGGCTTCGAGACCGCGCCGAAGTATGTGCAGGTGATGATCGGTTTGTATGTGGTGATGACGGCGCTGTTCATCCGCATTCAGGGGTTGATGCTGCCGGAATTGCGCAAGGCGGTTGAGGCGAAGGATTGGCCGGCGGGTGCGGCAGTGCTGGGGCGGATTCGGCGGGTGGTGGGGCTCAATCTGCTGGTCGGGTTGGTGCTGGTGGCTGTGGCGGCGGCGAGACCGATGCTCTGAATCGCACTCTTGTTCTACTGTGAACACAGTTGTGGCGAGGGGATTTATCCCCGCTGGGCTGCGTAGCAGTCCCGCTTTTGATTTTTAGAGCGGGGCCGCTTCGCGACCCAGCGGGGATAAATCCCCTCGCCACATAATTTCACTCACCAAAGATCTTCACTCACCAAAGCATTTTATTGATCAGAGAGTGGGTCGCAGTTTTAGAGCCGTTGCACGGTAACCGAACCCGCCGCTCCCTCCGACCCAGGCTGGCCATCCGCGCCGGCCTTGCCGTTCTTGCCGCCGTCAGCGCGGTAGACCAGGCAGCCCTTGGATTTGCCGCCCTTCCCTGCTTTACCACCGACACCCGCCGGGCCACCGGCACCGCCAGCCACGTTGACCTTGATCAGCTCGGCAGGGAAATCCCGTGGTACGGCGAGTCGCACCAGCGCACCCGGCGCGCCTGGCTGGCCATCGCTGCCGTCACTGCCATCGGCGCCGTGGCCGGCCGATCCATAGGTGCAGCCCGGGTCTTCACCGTTGCCGCCGTCGAGGCCGACGAAACCCGGCGCGCCCCTGCCGCCACGGGCATCGACCGTCAGTTGCGGCGCGCTCAGGGCCTGGAATTGCAGATTCAGATTGCGCCCGGCCCGGGCCGCTTTTTCATAAGTGCCGGGGGCGCCGCGCGCGGTGATCTGGCTGCCCTCGCTCAATTCAGCGCGCTTGACCTTCACTTCCAGCGCTTGTTCAGCCGGAACGATAGCAATACGTGCTTCGTGGCCAACACGCAGTTCATCGATGTTCAATTCGGTCACATTCGACGGGATCAGCAAGGTGCCGTAATCGGCGACTTCCAGTTTCTCCAGTTGCAGCGTGCTGGTGGTGTTGGGCAAGCGCATCAAAGAATTGCTTTGCACGTTGACCACCTGCGCGCAGGCCAGTGGACTGATGAATGCAGCGAGCAGGCAGAGTTTACGCATGGGAAGAAGCCTCCGGAGCGGCCGGGGCCGGGATGGTTTGCAGGTGGAAAACGCCGAACAACAGGATGCGGCCACGATCACGCCAAGGGTGCGGACGACCCTTGAGGCTGCGGTTGCACAGCAGCACTTCGAGTAGATGAATCAGCAACAACAGAGCGCCGGCCAGATTGACCAGCAGATGCAGCGGATGAACAAACGGCACCAGTTGATTGGCCAGTACCACGCAGCAGAACAGCAGGGTCAGCAAACGCCCCAGCCCCCAGAACACCTTCATACGCTCCCCCGTGTTGCGAATTATTCTTTGCACGCACAGTACCGGCTTCTGCGGGGGATAAGCCAGAGGGAAAAATGAAATTTGTGCAAACGCTGATGAAATGGCTGCCGGGGCGATGATTTCGACCCGGCAGCTCTAGCCGGCGGACTACAGACCTTTCCTAACGATTGATATGCAGCTCGACCCGGCGATTTTCCGCGCGACCTTCATCGCTGGCGTTATCGGCGACCGGCTCACTTTCGCCTCGGCCCTCGCTGGTGAGCTTGTTCGGCGCCAGGCCCTGACTGAGCAAGTACGCTGCAACACTGCTCGCGCGCCGCTCGGACAAAGCCTGGTTATAGGCGTCGGAGCCTTTGCTGTCTGTATGCCCGATGACTTTGATGCTGACTACGTCGGCATTGCGCAGCTTGTCCATCAAGGTGTCGAGCTGGGCTTTGGCCGCCGGGGTCAGATCGGACTTGTCGAAATCGAACAGCACGTTGCCGGCATCACTCAAGGTGATCACTTCGGTTTGCGGCGCCGGTTCGACCGGTTTGACTGCCACCGGATATTGCGGCAGCGGGCAGCCACGGTGATCGACTTCGGTGTTTTCCGGTGTGTCCGGGCAGCGGTCGCGGCGGTCGAATACGCCGTCGCTGTCCTCGTCGCCATCCTGGGCGTAACAGATCAGCCCGCCGGTAAGAATGCCCAATGCCGCGCCGCCACCGGCCCAGCCGGCGCTTTCAATGGCGCCAAGACCGCCGCCGACCAGGCCGCCAAGCAGGCTGCAGATCGGCCACGTACGTTGATTGAGGGGGGCGGTGCCATCGCTGTGAGTGGCACAACCGGTGAGCAAGCTGCCAAGCAGCAGCACCGGCAAGACGGACCTTGAGAAAAGACGCATTTATGAACGCTCCTGTGTACCGGCCCATACCGGTTACACAGGAGTAAAGACCCGCATCCGCGACTGCACAAGCCGCGGATGCGAGAGGGGCTAGCGGACGATTTTGATTTCGGTGCGACGGTTCTGCGCACGACCATCAGCCGACTTGTTGTCAGCCACAGGCTGGCTTTCACCAAGGCCCGACACCGAAACGAAGCTGGCACGTGGCACGCCCTGCTGGATCAGGTATTCCACCACCGAGTGCGCACGACGATCCGACAGTTTCTTGTTGTAGGCATCGCTGCCGACACTGTCGGTGTGACCGGTCACGGTCAGTTGCGCGGTAGAGGATTCCTGTTTCAGGCGATCGGCGACCTTGTCCAGCACTTGCTTGTCAGGGCCGGTCAGCGTGGCTTTGTCGAACTCGAAATGCACATCACGAATGACGATGGTTTCTTCCTTGACCACAACCGCTTCTTCGACCACTGGCGCAGGCGTCGGTGGCGGGCAACCGTCAGCATCGACCTGCACGCCTTTAGGCGTACCCGGGCACTTGTCGCGACTGTCCGGCACACCATCGCCGTCTTCATCACCATCACCATGCACCCAGCAATAGGCCGCTGCCGTACCACCGACAATCAGTGCACCATAACCGGCCCACGAAGCGCTTTCCGTCGCGCCGAGACCGGCACCGACCACACCACCGACCGCCGCACAGGTCGGCCAGTCGGTTTTCTGCAAACCTGCACAACCAGTCAACACACTGGTTAGCAGAACCAAGGGTAATGCTGTCCGAACTATGCTCATCTAGTTTTCTCCTGAGGGATCGGCTTAAAACCGATTCAGGGAGTAAAGACCGGAGTTTTAATCTCCGCCAGCAATAGGCCACCGCTGTTTGCGACCGTGTTCACAGGGGTTTGCCTCTTTGGGCGAAAACCGCCGCCACCGGGCGCTTTGCCGACGCGGTCTGGCAGGCTAGTCTTGGCGGTCTGACTGAGGAGCTTCGATGAACGCCGCCATTTCTTCGCGCACGCCACAACAGGCGTTGGCCGCTTTGCTGGATCGCTACGCCCCGGCCCGTCTGCTGCTGATCGGCGCCAGCGAGTTTCCCGCCTTGAGCGCATTCAAGGACGCGCACCCCGACACCGTGGTCGCCCATGCCGCGCCCGGCGCACTACCCGCTGAGCTGGCCGCGCAACGCTTCGATCTGGCGCTGATAGTCGATTGCCTGGAACATTTGCCCAAACGCGATGGCCTGAACCTGTTGGGCGGCATTCGCAATCTCAACGCCAGTCGCATCGCGGTGCTGGCGGATCTGGCGGCCAGTGGCTGGCAGGAAACCGATTTCTATTCGCTGGCCCTGCAGGCCAGCGAGCGTTTTCAGCGCGACGCGCAGGTGCTGACCCTGTTCACCTACGATCTGCTTGACTACAAACAAGTCCCCGACTGGCTCAATTCACGCTTCTGGGCCAATCCGGAAAACTTCGGGAAATACTGGTGGTAATGCAATGAGTACAGCCATTTGCCCATGCGGCAGCGGCAATCTGCTGGATGCCTGCTGCGGTCCTTATCACGACGGCCACCCGGCGCCTTGCGCCGAAGCCCTGATGCGCTCGCGCTACAGCGCTTATGTGCTGGGGCTGGTCGATTATCTGGTAGCGACTACCCTGCCCGCGCAGCAGGCGGGACTGAACCGACAATCGATCAGCGACTGGAGTGCGCAAAGCACCTGGCTTGGTCTTGAGGTGGAAAGCTCGGAAGTGCTCGGCGGCCAGCCGGAACACGCTTTTGTGACCTTCACCGCGCGCTGGCATGACAGCCAGGGCGAGCACAGCCATCGCGAGCGCTCATCCTTTGTTCAGAACGGCGGGCGCTGGTACTTCATCGATCCTACGGTGCAGATGAAGCTGGGGCGCAATGACGGCTGCCCGTGTGGCAGCGGGCAGAAGTTCAAGAAGTGTTGTTCGGGTTATTTCGGCGCTTGAGCTGAAGATCAAAAGATCGTCCGATCGCGGCCCGAGCCTTCGGCCGCTCCTACACGGGATTAGCCGAAGGCTGAAATCTTTTAAGGTCTAGACTGGGCACAAAGGGAGTCAATTTCATGCTCGGTCGTCGGCGCGCACTACATTTTCTGCTGTTGATGCTGATCGTAAACCTCGGCGGCTGTGCCTCGTGGTTCAGCGACGACAGCGTCGAGCCCGCCGTGCATCTGGTGAAAGTCGAGGTGGTGCGGGCCAAACTGCTCGAACAGAAATTCATCCTGCACTTTCGCGTCGACAATCCCAACGACAGCGACCTGACCGTGCGTGGCCTCGAATACCGGATTCACCTGGCCGACATGCTGCTCACCGAAGGCGAGCATGAGCACTGGTTTACCGTCGGGCCAAAGCGCAGCGCTTACTTCAAAGTGCCGATCCGCACCAACCTGTGGCCGAAGGTCAAACACGTGGTGAAACTGCTGAAAAATCCGAACCAGCAGATTCCCTATCGATTGCAGGGGGAAATGGAAACCGGTTTATTCATCGCCCACTACGTGCACCTTGAGCGCAATGGCGTGATAATCCCCGCCGATCTAACTCCGGAGTGACCTCGATGACCCAGCAACCCCATGTCCATGGCCCTGACTGCAACCACGATCATGACCACCATCATGATCACGACCATGGCCATGTCCACGGCCCGAACTGCGGCCACGCCCACCAGGAACCGGTGCGCAACGCCCTGAAAGACGTCGGCCGCAACGACCCTTGCCCATGCGGCAACGGCAAGAAATTCAAGAAGTGCCACGGCGCTTGATGTCACTGGCGAAGGTCTTCTTCGCCTGACACACCGCTTTCGCGAGCAGGCTCGCTCCCACAGGGATCGCGTTTCATCTGAAGAAATATGGTCACTGTGGGAGCGAGCCTGCTCGCGAAGGCGGCGGCGCATACACTACAAAACTTCAGCCCGCCGCCAGAATCTGTGAAGAGCCGACCACCGTCGCATACTCCCCATGCAAATTGCCCAGCGACATCCCGTGCACCTCTTCAGCGGTACGCGGTGTGCCGAAATAATCGGCCTTGTCGAAGGTAAAACATGCATCCTCTGCCACCCATGTGTCGAACCCCAGGTTGCCCGCAGTGCGCGCCGTCGACTCAACCGAGTTATTGGTCGCCACACCAACGATGATCAATTGCCCGATCCCAGCCTCACGCAACTGCGCCTCCAGCCCATTGACACAAAACGCATCCGGCACCTGTTTCTGCACCAGCCATTCCCCGTCCCGAGGAACAAATCGCTCTTGAAACTCCACTCCGTCCTGCTCGGGCCAGAACACCGAATCAGGTGAGCGCGACAAGTGCTGCACGTGAATCACCGGGCGCCCGCGCAGGCGCCACAGCGCCAATAACTCAAGCATTCGCTCTTCGGCCTGAGGATTATTCCGCCGTCCCAGCCGCGGATGCAGAATGCCTTTCTGCTGGTCGATGATGATCAGCGCAGCGTTGCTCTGAAGCTCCATAGCGATCTTTCTCCTGACAGGGCACGGGACTTGTTCCGTAGTTCAACATCAGCGCTTTCCCACAAGCAACTGTCACGCCTCTGACCGATCAGCCGACAACTGCATAAATAACCACTCGCCCTGCTTGCGCGGCCCTCGCGCCGTCACTAACGTAGCGGCTTTATTGCGCCCCCAGCCTTATACCCCCGCAGGAGCTTCGCCATGGCCTCGCCAGCCCTTACACATTTTCTTCCCCGGTTCGGCGTTGCCGCAGCAGTGGCCGGTGTTCTCGGCCTGTCCGGTTGCCAGACCTGGAACGCCCAGGACAGCCTGCCGCCGACCTCCGGCGTGCAACCGCTCAAGGGCCTGGCGCAGAACGTTTCGGTGCGGCGCAATGCAATGGGCATGCCGCTGATCGAAAGCAACAGCTTCCATGACGCGCTGTTCAGCCTCGGTTACGTCCACGCCAGCGACCGCATCAACCAGATGGTCACCCTGCGCCTGTTGGCCCAGGGCCGGCTGGCGGAAATGTCCGGCGCGTCGATGCTCGATGCCGACCGCTACATGCGCGCGGTCAATCTGAAGAAGAGCGCCGGCGAGCTGTACAAGGCCTCGTCGCCACGGCTCAAGCGCTTCTTCGAAGTGTATGCACGGGGCGTCAACGCCTACCTGTTCCGCTACGCCGACAAGTTGCCGGGCGACCTCGCCGCCAGCGGTTACAAGCCCGAATACTGGAAACCGGAAGATTCGGCGCTGATTTTTGCCCTGCTGAATTTCAGCCAGTCGGCCAACCTGCCGGAGGAAATCCAGTCGCTGGTGCTCGCGCAAACCGTGACCACTGACAAACTCGCCTGGCTGAGCCCGTCGGCGCCTGATGAAAACCTGCCAGTGGCTGAAGCCGACAAACTGCAAGGCCTCAAGCTCAACGGGCAGATTCCTGGGCTGACGGAACTGAGCAGCGCCAGCCAGCAACTGTCGGCGCTGAACCTGCTCGCCACGCCGACTGCGAACAATTGGGCGATTGCCCCGCAACGCAGCCGCAGCGGCAAGAGCCTGCTGGCCAGCGATGCGCACGGGCCGCTGGCCGCGCCGTCGCTGTGGAGTTTCGTGCAGATCCGCGCGCCGAAATATCAGGCCGCCGGCGTCACGGTTGCCGGTCTGCCGATGGTGCTCGGTGGGTTCAACGGCAAAGTGGCGTGGAGCATGACCAGCGTGCTCGGCGATAACCAGGACCTGTTCCTCGAGAAAATCCGCCGTCAGGGCAACAGCCTCACTTATGAAGTCAACGGCAAATGGCAGCCGTTGGGCGTGCGCAACGAAACCTATTTCGTCAAAGGCCAGCGGCCGATTCGCGAGGCCGTTTACGAAACCCGCCACGGCGCGTTGCTCAACAGTGCCCAGGCAGCGGCGCAGGGCAGCGGTTTCGGTCTCGCTTTACAGACGCCAAGCTTCACCGACGACAAAACGCTGGATGCCTTCTTCGATCTGACCCGAGCGCAAAACGTCGAGCGCGCCTCGGACGCCAGCCGTGAAATCCGCGCCATTACCCTGAATCTGGTCTTTGCCGATGCGAGCAATATCGGCTGGCAAGTCACCGGGCGCTTCCCCAACCGTCGCGAAGGCGAAGGCCTGCTGCCCTCGCCGGGCTGGGACGGTCGCTACGACTGGGACGGTTACGCCGACCCGATGCTGCACCCCTACGATCAGGACCCGGCACAAGGCTGGCTCGGCACCGCCAACCAGCGGGTGATTCCCGACGGCTACGGCATGCAGTTGTCGAAATCCTGGGCGGCACCGGAGCGTGGCGAACGCTTGGCGGAAATGGCTGGCAGCGGCAAGCAGGACAGCCGCAGCGTGATCGCCATGCAGTACGACCAGACCACCACTTTCGCCGCCAAGCTGAAAAAAGTCTTCGAAGCACCGGGGATGAAGCAACCGCTGAAACAGGCGATCGACGCCCTGCCGGACGCCGAACGCAGCAAGGCGCGCGAAGCCTTCACCCGATTGATGGCGTTCGACGGCAAGCTCAGCCCGACCTCGGCGGATGCGGCGATCTACGAACTGTTTCTGCAGGAAAGCATGAAGCAGATCTTCCTCGATGAACTGGGTCCTGAGTCGAGCCCGGCGTGGAAGGCCTTTGTCGCCAATGGCGATCTGTCCTACGCGGCGCAGGCCGATCATCTCTTGGGACGTGAGGACAGTCCGTTCTGGGATGATCTGCGCACGCCGCAGAAGGAAGGCAAATCCGTGATTCTCGCCCGCAGCCTCGCGGCGGCGATTACAGCGGGCGACAGCCAGTTGGGCGGCGATCATCGCGCCTGGCAGTGGGGCAAATTGCACAGCTATGCGTGGAAAAACAGCAACGGTCAGACTGTACGCGGGCCGCTGGCGGCTGGAGGCGATCACACCACGCTGAACAGCTCGGCGTTTGCCTGGGGCCAGGACTTCGCCACCACACGCGCGCCGTCGATGCGCTTTATCGTCGACTTCGGCCAGAGCGAGCCATTGATGGCGCAGAACGGTACGGGGCAGTCGGGCAATCCACTCAGTCCGAACTACCTGAACGGGATCGATGCGTGGCTGAAAGGTCAGTACATCGGCCTGCCGATGCAGCCGCAAAACTTTGATCGGGTGTATGGCAAGACCCGCTTGACCCTGACGCCCGGGAAATAGAGCAAAGATCAACAGCCCCTCACCCTAGCCCTCTCCCGGAGGGAGAGGGGACTGATTGGGGGATGCTTGGGTCTTGCGCCGACCTGAAAGAGAGACGGTGAATCCAACATTGGCTCAGGCTCAAGGCTGTGCCAGATCCATATCCACCCCGGCCCCTCAGGTCGATGTACTTCACCAGACACCTCGGTCAGCCCCTCTACAAAGCGAGGTGAATCCAACATTGGATCAGGCTCAAGGCTGTGCCGGATCCATATTCAACTCGGTGCCCCAGGTCGGTGTACCTCACCAGATACCTCGGTCGGCCCCCTCTCCCTCTGGGAGAGGGCTGGGGTGAGGGTAGCGCTTTAAAGCCGATCGAACTTCCAGCCTCACGCCCGCCTCATAGCTAACAAGCCCCCCATTCCGGTCACGACATGGATCTTGTTATTGCCCGACCTGAAGGTCTCTACTGCCCCGCCGGGGATTTCTATATCGATCCGTGGCGGCCGGTCGAGCGTTCGGTGATTACCCATGCCCATGGCGATCACGCGCGCACCGGAAATCAGCACTACTTGTCGAGCAGCGCCAGCGCCGGGATTCTGCGCGCGCGTCTGGGTCAGGACATTCAGTTGCAAACCCTCGACTACGGCCAGCGCCTGACCCACCACGGCGTGACCCTGAGCTTTCACCCCGCCGGGCATGTCCTCGGTTCAGCGCAAGTGCGCCTGGAATACGGCGGCGAAGTCTGGGTCGCATCGGGCGATTACAAGGTCGAGCCGGATGGCACCTGCACCCCATTCGAACCGGTGCGCTGCCACACGTTCATCACCGAATCGACCTTCGGCCTGCCGATCTATCGCTGGCAGCCGCAGGCGCAGATCTTCGCCGAGATCAATCAGTGGTGGGCGGCCAATATTGCCGCCGGCAAGGCCAGCGTGCTGTTCTGCTATTCCTTCGGCAAGGCACAGCGGATTCTCCACGGCATCGACGAAACCCTCGGGCCGATCCTCAGCCATGGCGCGGTCGAACCGCTGAACCGCGTCTACCGCGATGCCGGCGTGTACCTGCCGCCGACGATCTATGCGGGCGACGTAAAAAAAAGCGACCCGATCATGCGCCAGGCGCTGGTCATTGCTCCGCCGTCAGCAGGCGGCAGTACCTGGATGCGTCGTTTTGGCGACTTCAGCGATGCCTTCGCCAGCGGCTGGATGCGCTTGCGCGGGACCCGGCGGCGGCGCGGCGTCGATCGCGGTTTCATCCTTTCCGATCACGCCGACTGGCCCGGCCTGCTGTGGGCGATCAACCAGACCGGCGCGGAACGGGTGATGGTCACCCACGGCTCGATCGGCGTGCTCGTGCGCCATTTGCGCGAACAGGGCCTCGATGCACAAGGCTTCACCACCGAATACGGCGATGACGAAGACGACAACATCGCCAGCGAACCCACCGTTGCCGAGACATCGCCATGAAAGCCTTCGCCGAGTTATATGCCGAACTCGACGCCACCACGTCGAGCAACGCCAAGCTGGCGGCGATGCAGGCTTACTTCGCGCAGGCCGCGCCGGAAGATGCCGCATGGGCGGTGTATTTCCTCTCCGGTGGCAGGCCGCGACAACTGGTACCGGTGCGCATCCTACGTGAGCTGGCGGTCGCAGTTTCGGGACTGGAGCCATGGCTGTTCGAAGAAAGCTATCAGGCCGTCGGCGATCTGGCCGAGACCATTTCTCTGGTACTGCCGGAAAATTCCCACAGCTCCGAGGCCGGTCTTGCCGAATGGATCGAAGACAAGCTGCTGCCACTGCGCGGAGAAACGCCGGAGTACCTGGCGCGCCAATTGCCAATGTTGTGGGCGCAACTGGACCGGCCGAGCCTGATGCTGTGCATCAAGCTGATCACCGGCAGTTTCCGCGTCGGCGTTTCGAAGTTGCTGGTCACCCGCGCCCTCGCCTCAATGGCCGGGCTCGACAGCAAACGCGTGGCCCAGCGCCTGGTCGGTTACACGGACCTGTCGAACCGGCCGAACGCCGCCAGCTATCTGAAACTGATCGCCCCGGAATCCGCCGACGAACATGCCCAGCGCGGCGGCCAGCCCTACCCGTTCTTTCTTGCCCACGCCTTGGCGCAACCGGTCGAGGAATTCGAAGCTCTGCTCGGCCCCGCCAGCGACTGGCAGGTGGAATGGAAGTGGGACGGTATCCGCGCGCAAGTGGTCAAGCGCGACGGCAAGCTGTGGGTGTGGTCGCGCGGCGAGGAACTGGTGACCGAGCGCTTCCCCGAGTTCGATGTGCTGGTCCACGGCCTGCCCGACGGCACGGTGATCGACGGCGAAATCGTCGTGTGGAAGAGCACCCATCCGACCACCGAAGATGCCTTCGATCCGCAATCCGATGAGCCGCCGGCCGTGCAACCGTTCGCCCTGCTGCAGCAACGCATCGGTCGCAAGACCCTCGACAAGAAGATTCTCGAAGAAGTGCCGGTGGTAGTGCTGGCCTACGACCTGCTGGAATGGCAGGGCGAAGACTGGCGCAACCAGCCGCAGGTCAAGCGCCGGGCGCAACTCGAAGAGGTGATCGCGCGCTGCAACAGCCCGGTACTGCTGCCCTCCCCGGTATTGAACGGCGAAGACTGGCTCGACCTCGGCCGCCAGCGCGAAGCGTCACGCAAACTCGGCGTCGAGGGCATGATGCTCAAGGCGCGCGATTCGCTGTATGGCGTCGGCCGGACCAAGGACATGGGCGTGTGGTGGAAGTGGAAGGTCGACCCGTTCAGCGTCGACGCGGTACTGATTTATGCCCAGCGTGGACACGGCCGCCGCGCCAGTCTGTACAGCGATTACACCTTCGCCGTGTGGGACGGCCCGCCGGAATCCAGTCAACGCTCGCTGGTGCCGTTTGCCAAGGCGTATTCGGGGCTGACCGATGAAGAAATGCGTCAGGTCGACAGCATCGTGCGCAAGACTACGGTGGAAAAATTCGGCCCGGTGAGCAGCGTGAAACCGAGCCTGGTGTTCGAGCTCGGCTTCGAAGGCATCGCCCTGTCGCGCCGACACAAGAGCGGCATCGCCGTGCGCTTCCCGCGCATGCTGCGCTGGCGCAAGGACAAGACCGTCGAAGAAGCCGACAGCCTCGCTACCCTTCAGGATCTGTTGGCCTAACCGCTTTTCACTGATCGTTCCCACGCTCTGCGTGGGAACGCAGCCCGGGACGCTCTGCGTCCCCCCCAGAGCCGAACGCGGAGCGTCCGTTGATGCATTCCCACGCAGGAGCGTGGGAACGATCAGTCATCGGGACAAATCCCTTGCCACAGTTTTACCTGCTCTCAGCCACGCGCTTGAACCGAAACAGTGCATGCAAACAGCAATGCCCGTTTCCGGGCATTCAACTACCCTTGCCTCTCTGCACTCGACCTTTTAAAACACCTGTTCGGCACTCTGGTTCGGAAATTGCTACTTTCTATAGGTCGTAAGCGTTGCAGTAACAATAATTCTGCGCCACAAGCGCTCATATTGGTTCTTAGGGATTGAATAATGAAAAAAGCATTGCTGACCCTTTCTGCACTGGCGTTGTGCATGGCCGCCGGCTCCGCGCTGGCCAAGGAATACAAAGAGCTGCGCTTTGGCGTTGACCCTTCGTACGCACCGTTCGAGTCGAAAGCGGCCGATGGCAGCCTGGTCGGGTTCGATATCGATCTGGGTAACGCCATCTGCGCCGAACTGAAGGTCAAGTGCAAATGGGTCGAAAGCGATTTCGACGGCATGATTCCGGGCCTCAAAGCCAACAAGTTCGACGGTGTGATCTCGTCGATGACCGTGACCCCAGCGCGCGAGAAGGTCATCGACTTCTCCAGCGAACTGTTTTCCGGCCCGACCGCTTACGTGTTCAAGAAAGGCTCCGGCCTCAGCGCAGACGTCGCGTCGCTCAAGGGCAAGACCGTTGGCTATGAGCAAGGCACGATTCAGGAAGCCTACGCCAAAGCCGTGCTGGACAAGGCCGGTGTGAAAACCCAGGCCTATCAGAACCAGGATCAGGTGTATTCCGACCTGACCTCCGGCCGCCTCGACGCAGCCATCCAGGACATGCTGCAAGCCGAACTGGGCTTCCTCAAGTCGCCGAAAGGCGAAGGTTACGAAGTCAGCCAGCCGGTCGACAGCGAATTGCTGCCGTCGAAAACCGCTATCGGTATCAAGAAAGGTAACACTGAGCTGAAAGCACTTTTGGATAAAGGTATCAAAGCGTTACACGACGACGGCAAATACGCCGAGATTCAAAAGAAACACTTTGGCGACCTGAATCTGTACAGCGGCAAATAATGCCCCGGCGCCCATCCTCGATGGGCGCCTTTTCCATCCGCTCAGGTTGCTGATTTATGTTTGAAACCCTCCTGCAAAATCTGGGGCTGGCCTCGTTCAGTCTGCAGGGCTTCGGCCCGTTGCTGCTGCAAGGCACCTGGATGACCATCAAATTATCGGCGATGTCGCTGCTGGTGGCCGTGTTGCTCGGCCTGCTCGGCGCCAGTGCCAAACTGTCGAAAGTCAAATTGGTGCGCCTGCCCGCGCAGCTCTACACCACGCTGATTCGCGGCGTGCCGGATCTGGTGCTGATGCTGTTGATCTTCTACAGCCTGCAAACCTGGCTGACGTCACTGACCGACTACATGGAATGGGAATACATCGAAATCGACCCGTTCAGCGCCGGCGTGCTGACGCTGGGCTTCATTTATGGCGCGTATTTCACCGAGACCTTCCGTGGCGCGATCCTCGCGGTGCCGCGTGGTCAGGTCGAAGCCGCCACCGCGTACGGCCTCAAACGTGGCCAGCGTTTTCGCTTTGT
The DNA here is from genome assembly GCF_004307525.1 of Pseudomonas sp. Sample_21. Classification (NCBI taxonomy): domain Bacteria; kingdom Pseudomonadati; phylum Pseudomonadota; class Gammaproteobacteria; order Pseudomonadales; family Pseudomonadaceae; genus Pseudomonas; species Pseudomonas sp. Sample_21. The sequence goes on from NZ_RCNZ01000027.1 coordinate 88,814, forward strand.
GGTGTTTCCGCAAATGATGCGCTTCGCCCTGCCGGGCATCGGCAACAACTGGATGGTCATGCTCAAGGCCACCGCGCTGGTGTCGATCATTGGCCTCGCCGATCTGGTCAAGGCAGCGCAGGACGCCGGTAAAAGTACCTATCAACTGTTCTACTTTCTGGTCCTCGCCGCCTTGATTTATCTGCTGATCACCAGTGCTTCGAACTTCATCCTGCGCTGGCTCGAACGCCGCTACGCCGCCGGTGCCCGGGAGGCCGTACGATGATCGAACTTCTCCAGGAATATTGGCGCGCCTTCCTTTATACCGACGGCCAGAACATCACCGGGCTGGCGATGACGATGTGGCTGCTGACCGCCTCGATCTGCATCGGCTTCATCGTCTCGATCCCATTGTCGATCGCCCGCGTCTCGCCGCACTTCTACATTCGCTGGCCGGTGCAGTTCTACACCTACCTGTTCCGTGGCACGCCGCTGTATATCCAGTTGCTGATCTGCTACACCGGCATCTACAGCCTCGCCGCCGTGCGCGAACAGCCGATCCTCGACAGTTTCTTTCGCGACGCGATGAACTGCACGATCCTCGCTTTCGCGCTCAATACCTGCGCGTACACCACGGAGATTTTTGCCGGGGCGATTCGCAGCATGAACCATGGCGAAGTCGAAGCGGCCAAGGCTTATGGCCTGACCGGCTGGAAGCTGTACGCCTATGTGATCATGCCGTCGGCACTGCGTCGTTCGTTGCCTTACTACAGCAACGAAGTGATCCTGATGCTGCACTCGACCACCGTGGCGTTCACCGCGACCATTCCCGATATCCTGAAAGTCGCGCGGGATGCCAACTCGGCGACCTTCCTGACCTTCCAGTCGTTCGGCATCGCCGCGCTGATCTACCTGACCATTACTTTTGCGCTGGTCGGTCTGTTCCGCCTTGCCGAACGCCGCTGGCTGGCCTTCCTCGGGCCGACTCACTAGCACCGGTTTGACAATAAAGAGATAACAATGCGCCACCAGATTCATGACTTGCTGGCCCCGCTGCCGGGGACCGCACGGCAGATTCACAGTTTCCACTTCGGCCCACAGCAGGCCAAGGGCAAGGTGTACATTCAGGCCTCGCTGCATGCCGACGAACTGCCGGGCATGCTGGTCGCCTGGCACCTGAAGCAGCGTCTGGCCGAGCTGGAAGCTGCCGGCCGCCTGCGCAGCGAAATCGTCCTCGTGCCGGTGGCCAACCCGGTCGGCCTCGAACAAGTGCTGATGGACGTGCCGCTGGGCCGTTACGACCTGGAGAGCGGGCAGAACTTCAATCGCTGGTTCGTCGACCTCAGCGAAGAAATCGGCAACGCCATCGAAGGCCAACTCAACGACGACGCGCAGCACAACCTCGAACTGATCCGCACCAGCCTGCGCAACGCCCTCGCCCGCCAGACGCCGACCACACAACTGCAATCCCAGCGTCTGACCCTGCAACGCCTGGCCTGCGATGCCGACATGGTGCTGGACTTGCACTGCGACTTCGAATCGGTGGTGCACCTGTACACCACGCCCGAGGCCTGGCCACAGGTCGAGCCACTGGCGCGCTATATCGAAGCCCAGGCCAGTCTGCTCGCTACCGATTCCGGCGGGCAGTCGTTCGACGAATGCTTCACCCTGCTCTGGTGGCAACTGCGCGAGCGCTTCGGCGAGCAGTTCGAGATTCCGCTGGGCAGCTTCTCGGTGACCGTCGAATTGCGCGGCCAGGGTGACGTCAACCACCCGCTGGCCAGCCGCGATTGTCAGGCGCTGATCGACTATCTGATCCAGTTCGATGCCATCGTCGGCGAGACCAAGCCGCAACCGCCACTGCCGTACCCTCCCACGCCGCTGGCCGGGGTCGAACCGGTGACCACGCCAGTCGGCGGCCTGCTGGTGTACTGCGCCACACCCGGCCAATACCTGGAAGCCGGCCAGCAGATCGCCGAAATCATCGACCCGGTCCACGACAAGGTCACCCCCATTCATTGCACCGCCGCCGGCCTGCTGTATGCGCGCTCGCTGCGGCGCATGGCCACTGCCGGCATGGTCATCGCCCACGTCGCGGGCGCCGAAGCCTATCGCAGCGGCTACCTACTTTCGCCTTGAGGATGCTCGTCCATGTACAAACTGACCGTTGAAGGCCTGCACAAAAGCTATGGCGATCATCAGGTGCTCAAAGGCGTTTCGCTCAAGGCCAAAACCGGCGACGTGATCAGCCTGATCGGCGCCAGCGGCTCGGGCAAAAGCACCTTTTTGCGCTGCATCAATTTCCTCGAGCAACCCAATGACGGCGCCATGAGCCTCGATGGCCAGGCGATCCGCATGGTCACCGACCGGCACGGCATGCACGTCGCCGACGCCGATGAACTGCAACGCCTGCGCACGCGGCTGGCAATGGTGTTCCAGCATTTCAACCTGTGGAGCCACATGACCGTGCTGGAAAACATCACCATGGCCCCGCGCCGGGTGCTGGGCTGCAGCAAACAGGAAGCCGAGGATCGCGCCCGACGTTATCTGGACAAAGTCGGCTTGCCGGCGCGGGTCGCCGATCAATACCCGGCGTTCCTGTCCGGCGGCCAGCAACAACGCGTGGCGATCGCCCGGGCACTGGCGATGGAACCGGAAGTGATGCTGTTCGACGAACCGACCTCGGCACTAGATCCGGAACTGGTCGGCGAAGTGCTGAAAGTAATTCAGGGCCTGGCCGAAGAAGGTCGGACGATGATCATGGTCACCCACGAAATGAGTTTTGCGCGCAAGGTGTCGAATCAGGTGCTGTTTCTGCATCAGGGTCTGGTGGAGGAAGAAGGTGCTCCCGAAGAAGTGCTGGGCAATCCCAAGAGTGAACGCCTGAAGCAGTTCCTCAGCGGCAATCTTAAATAAGGTTGGCCCCCGCCCTGTGTGGGAGCAAGCCTACTCGCGAAAGCGGTTTATCAATCAACATCAATGTTGAATGAGACATCGCATTCGCGAGCAGGCTCGCTCCCACAGGGGGAATCCATCGACCGACAAAGTTAAACTTGTCCCCCCGCTTCGCTGTCTCTGAAACAACACCTCCAGAGCGCACGCAGCCGGCATGGCGAAATCCCCCGACTTTGCAAAAACCTGGTTCAGCGCCCGCGACTGGAAGCCGTTCGTCTTTCAGAAACAGGTGTGGGCGGCGGTGAAAAACGGCGAATCCGGGTTGCTCCACGCCAGCACCGGCGCCGGCAAAACTTATGCGGTATGGTTTGCTGCGCTCAACCGCTTCGCCCGCCTGCAACCGCCCGTGGCTACACCGCGCAAACGCAAACCGCCGGCCGAACCGCTGACGGTGCTGTGGATCACACCGATGCGCGCCCTCGCCGCCGATACCGCCCGCGCGTTGCAAAGCCCGGTGGATGATTTGCAGATTCCATGGTCCATCGGCCTGCGCACCGGCGACACCAGCAGCAGCGAACGCGCCCGCCAGGGCCGGCGTCTGCCAACGACGCTGATCACCACACCGGAAAGCCTGACTCTGTTGCTCGCCCGCGCCGATGCGCGCACGGCGTTGTCGACCCTGCGCATGATCGTCGTTGATGAATGGCATGAATTGCTCGGCAACAAGCGCGGCGTGCAATTGCAACTGGCCCTCGCCCGCCTGCGTCATTGGCAGCCGGAACTGATCGTTTGGGGCGTGTCCGCCACCCTCGGTAATCAATCCCACGCCGAGCAAGTGCTGATCCCACAGGGCGGCGGCGTCAGTGTTCAGGGCAAAAGCGAAAAAACCCTGCAAGTCGACACCCTGCTGCCACCGGCCATCGAGCGTTTTCCCTGGGCCGGCCACATTGGTCTGAAGATGCTGCCGCAGGTGGTGGCCGAACTCGACGCCTGCGCCAGCAGCCTGGTGTTCACCAACACCCGCGCGCAATCGGAGATCTGGTATCAGGCGCTGCTGGAAGCGCGGCCGGACTGGGCCGGGTTGATCGCGCTGCACCACAGCTCACTGTCACGCGATACCCGCGACTGGGTCGAACAGGCGCTGAAGAATGGCCAATTGAAAGCGGTGGTGTGCACCTCAAGCCTGGACTTGGGTGTGGATTTCCTCCCGGTCGAACGCGTGCTGCAGATCGGCTCGGCCAAAGGCGTTGCGCGGTTGATGCAACGTGCCGGCCGTTCCGGCCACGCGCCGGGGCGCACCTCGCGGGTGACGTTGGTACCGACCCACAGCCTGGAGCTGATCGAAGCGGTCGCCGCACGCGATGCCGTCGAGCAACGACGCATCGAGCCGCGTCTGTCACCGCACAAGCCGCTGGATGTGCTGGTCCAGCATTTGGTCAGCATGGCCCTTGGCGGTGGCTTTATTCCTGAAGACTTGTACGAAGAAGTCCGTGGTGCCTGGGCTTATCGTGACCTGACAGCGGCAGACTGGGCCTGGGCGCTGGCGTTCGTACGCCATGGCGGGATGTCTCTTACAGCGTATCCGGATTACCGCCGGGTCGAGCCGGACGAACACGGCGTCTGGCGTGTGCCGGATGCGCGTCTGGCGCGGCGCCATCGCATGAGCATCGGCACCATCGTCAGCGACGCGAGCATCAACCTGAAATTCTGGAGCAAGGGTGGTGGCGGTAAACAGCTGGGCAGCGTCGAGGAAGGCTTTATCGCGCGACTGAAACCCGGCGATGGTTTCCTCTTCGCCGGGCGCTTGCTGGAGCTGGTGCGGGTGGAAAACATGACCGCCTACGTCAAACGCAGCACCGCAAAAAAAGCCGCCGTGCCGCGCTGGAATGGCGGACGCATGCCGTTATCCAACGAACTGGCCGAAGCAGTGGTGACGCGCTTCAGCGCCGCTGCTCAAGGTCAGTTCAACGGCCCGGAAATGCACGCGCTGCGGCCGCTGCTGGAGACGCAGATACGCTGGTCCGGCTTGCCCACCACGGAAAATCTGCTGGCCGAGGTACTGAAATCCCGCGAAGGCTGGCATCTTTTCCTCTATCCGTTCGCCGGGCGCCAAGTGCATCTGGGACTGGCGAGCCTGCTGGCGTGGCGCGTCAGTCAGCGGCAACCGGTGACCTTCTCGATTGCCGTGAATGATTACGGCCTGGAACTGCTCAGCGCCACGCCGGTGGATTGGGCCGCGCATCTCGACGCTCACCTGTTCAACGCCGATGACTTGTTGCTGGATGTGCTGGCCAGTCTCAATGCCGGTGAGCTGGCGTTGCGCCGCTTCCGCGAAATCGCACGGATCGCCGGGCTGGTGTTCGCCGGGTATCCGGGCGCACCAAAGAGTACCCGCCAGGTGCAGGCGTCGAGTGGCTTGTTTTTCCAGGTGTTCAAACAATACGACGCCGACAATCTGCTGCTGGCCCAGGCCGGGGAAGAAGTCCTGCGCGAGGAACTGGATATTCGTCGTTTGGAGCAGACACTGGAGCGGATCAATCGGATGAAACTCGACTTGCATCAGGTTAAACGTCCTACACCGTTGGGCTTTCCGCTGCTGGTGGAGCGGATGCGCGAGAGCATGAGTTCGGAAAAACTGGCTGACAGGATTAGAAGAATGGTCGGTGACCTGGAAAAAACCGCTGATAACGGAAAATCGTCGTGAGTGCGTACCCGGTGCGTTTGGCCGGTGAGGAGTTATGGCTGCTGCCGGAGAAAGCCCTGTACTGGCCAGCGCAGGAAGCATTGCTGATCGCAGACGTGCATTTCGGTAAAGCAGCGGCCTATCGCAGCCTCGGCCAGCCGGTGCCGCATGGCACGACGGCGAGCAACATCGAGGTAATCGACACGTTGCTGGCGCGGCTGCCGTGTCGCCAATTGATTTTTCTCGGGGATTTCCTGCATGGGCCTGGCTCACATGTCCCGACCACACTGAATGCGCTGGCAGAGTGGCGAGCGCGCCACGCTGACCTGCCGATGACGCTGATTCGCGGCAACCACGACAAACGCGCGGGCGACCCACCGGCATCGCTGAATATCCGCGTGGTGCCAGAGCCGCTGTTATTGGGGCCGTTTGCCTTGCAGCATGAGCCCGATGCGCATCCGGAACGGCACGTGCTCGCCGGCCACGTTCACCCGGTCTATCGGCTGCATGGCAAAGGTCGGCAGAGTCTGCGCCTGGCTTGTTTCAGACTCGGTGAGCGCATCAGCCTGATGCCGGCATTCGGTGCGTTTACTGGCGGCTATCAGGTCGAGCGCGACGACAGTTGCAAGGTCTTCGTGATCGGCGACAACGAAATATGGCCCGTCAGCTAGATCGCAAACCGATCAGGCTGACGGGCCATATTCATGACAGTCGGTCAGGCAACAGGCGCCGGAGGCGGCTCATCCGGCAGCGTCGGTTCGCCTGGTTCGGTCGGTTGTTCGTTGGGAGTATCGGGATCGGGCTGGCCGGGTACGCCGCCGGACAGGCTCAAAGACGGATTCGCCAGTAACGACCAGGCCAGAACGCCTATCTGATTGGGCTCAAGCCTTGCCAGTTCAGCGCTGATTCGCGGGTCGATCTTCATAGGGCACTCCTCAGTGAAGGCCCGAATCTGTGTGTAACAAAAACGGGCAGTACACCCCATAGAGTGTCTGCCCGCCAAAGAATTCCCGACATCCGTCGGATGGTCGATCAGGTACGCGGCAAGGTTACGCCACGCTGGCCCTGATATTTGCCGCCACGATCCTTGTAGGAAACTTCACATTCTTCATCGGATTCGAGGAAGAGCATCTGCGCCACACCTTCGTTGGCGTAGATTTTCGCCGGCAGGTTGGTGGTGTTGGAAAATTCCAGGGTCACATGACCTTCCCACTCAGGCTCGAGCGGAGTGACGTTGACGATGATGCCGCAGCGCGCGTAGGTGCTTTTACCCAGGCAGATGGTCAGCACGTTGCGCGGAATGCGGAAGTACTCGACGGTGCTGGCCAGGGCGAAGGAGTTCGGCGGAATGATGCAGACGTCGCTGTGGATGTCGACGAAGCTGCCGGCGTCGAAGTTCTTCGGGTCGACAATGGCCGAGTTGATGTTGGTGAACACCTTGAAGTGGTTGGTGCAACGCACGTCGTAGCCGTAGCTCGACACGCCGTAGGAAATTACCCGGCTGTCGTCGCTGCCGCGCATCTGGCGCTCGACGAACGGTTCGATCATGCCGTGTTCCTGCGCCATGCGGCGAATCCACTTGTCCGATTTGATGCTCATGGCGGGTTTGTCCTGAATAGCGAGGTGGAAAAATTCTGTCCGGCATCTTACCGGGCGCGTCGCCGCGATCAAAGTGCGCAACGCAATTCTCGGCGAACACCCCGTATTTACGCGCTGTGGCGACGAACCGTCGCACCGCCGATCCCTAAAACACAGAATCCTTTGCAAGAAACATTGGCACGTTCCGGAAAAAGGGTTAAGGTGGCGTCACTGTGTTGCTTGTGTCACTGAGAATCTCTACACGATATGTTGAATTTCGATCCAACCATCTACAAGAATTTTTCCTGCTCTTTGCACTCAGTCTCGGCCAGGGTTCTTCCTGAGTCGCAGTTATCTTTGTTCAAGGAGTTACACCATGTCTAATCGCCAAACCGGTACCGTTAAGTGGTTCAACGATGAAAAAGGCTTCGGCTTCATCACTCCACAATCCGGTGACGACCTGTTCGTTCACTTCAAAGCTATCCAATCCGACGGCTTCAAAAGCCTGAAAGAAGGCCAACAGGTTTCTTTCATCGCTACCCGCGGTCAGAAAGGCATGCAAGCTGAAGAAGTACAAGTTATCTAACTTGTAGCTTCTTTAGAAAAGAGCCCCGCCCTTAAAAGCGGGGCTTTTTTGTGTCTGTATATTTTGTTTGCCCCTCTTTTTGCCTCCGCTCTATATGATCCGCGCCCTGGAATCACATGGAAGAAGCAGGATGCAATTCATCTCTTGGAACACATTCAACGCGTTGCTGTTGGCGTTCGCCCCCCCTCTGAATGCAGAGACCAAATCTGATCATCCGACGGTGATTCTCGGCATGAACCCTCGTGCGACATATCTGGCGAAAGGACCAGAAGTCAATGGCCACTCTTCGATGCAACTCAGAGGCGCAGCGCTCCTGACGCTCTCGACTCCTCACGCCTGCGGGAGCAACGAGGTCTATTTGACGCCAGAATCATTGGGCATTCCGAACGAATCATTTCGACGAGCGCTCGGCGAAGTCCAAGACTTGATCGACCAAAAAATCCCCCTGATTCTGACGCTCTCCGCTTGCGAGCGAAAACGCGCCTTCTTCGAAAAGGTACGCCCCTGCACTCCTGAGGAGTGCGCAGACCTGACGAACCCTCTGGCAGACGACAAGCTTTATCTGGACGAGCACCTCAAGCCGATCGGCGAAGGCCTGGCGTTGTACTACCTGAAAATGCCAATGTCCTATGACGAAGAAAAACAGGCGTGGCAAGCACAAATTTTTTACCGGGACACGCGAAGTCTACGCAGCGAGCATTACGTCGACAGAGAAGACTTCGCTTCAGCGAAACCCGTTCTGACATACAAAGCTTACTATCGAAACGGAAAACCCCGCCGGACCTACCAGAATGATGCTAACGGCCTGCGTCAGGGCGAGGCGCTGACATATTCCGAACAAGGGGTCGTCATCAAGCGTGAAAACTACCTCAACAACCATCTCGAGGGTTGGCAATTTATCTATCACGAAAATGGCAAAATCGCTGAGTCCTACAATTGGCATCTGGGCAAGCATGTAGATGGCGAGTATTTGGAATATGACGAGGACGGGACGCTGATCGGGCGCAGCAGTTATCGAAATGACGTTCTCCACGGCCCTGCCCTTGGATACCACTCGAATGGACAGATCAGGTACGAAACCGTTTTCATCAACGGCAAATCCCAAGGGCCAAATAATCATTATTTTGATAATGGAGCCGTTGAGACCTCCCGCACCAATGTCGACGGCAAGCCAGATGGCTGGCTAACCACTTACTTCATCGACGGGACAGTCAAAGAGAAACAGTTTTACAGGGACGGTGTGCAACGAAGCTATGAGCAATGGAATGAGCAAGGCAGGCAAACCTTGCAGTGGCAGTGGGATGAAAAACATCGCCAACAGGGCGACTTCAAACAGTGGTACGCGACCGGCCAGCTTAAAGAACATCGAAAATACAAAGACGGCAACCTTCACGGATCATCCACGACATGGCACGAAAACGGTGAGATGGCTTCATTTACCGATTATATCGATGGCGCCGAGCATGGACCGATGCGCTTCTTCAGGAAAGACGGCAGCCTGAGCTACCAATGCCAATACCAGATGGGCGTCAGGCAGGGAGAATGTGTTTCGATTCCCGTCAGCAAGACCAAAGCAGAAAGCTGACAATGAAAAGCCCCGCAATCACGGGGCTTTCTCCTTTCTAGCGCAGGTGCTTACCAGGCCACACCAAACCCTGCGGTATAACGGGTCTTGTTCAGATCCGCATCGTTGGTGCCGCTGATGATGTCGCGCTCGGCCTTGAGGTTGAGCGAGGCCCAGTCGGTGACCTTGTAGCGCAGGCCCAGTTCGGCATCCAGCGCGTAATCGGCAACGCCCGACAGCGGCTTGCCGACTTCGCCATTGGTGAAGAACTCGACCTTCTTGCCGATCAGGTAGCGGTTGTAGTCCCACTTCATCGCGACGGAATAGAAGTTGTCCTTGCTGCCATCGCGATACTCGTAATCGGTGCGGTTGAGCAACGAGCCCAGGGAGAACGCGCCGAGTTCGTCGTCCCAGAACTGGTAGCCCGGACCGGTACCGACCACGCGCTGACGCGCCAGCTCTTCGATGTGATCACGCTTGTAGTTGATGCGTCCCTGCCAGAACCACTGATCGGTGAGGAAGCGGTCGAGGGAGTATTCGGCGCGCCAGTTGTTGGTGGTGGTTTCCGCATCCTGGACTTCGCGGTTGTACTCGCCCTCGCCGGTATGCCGCCAGCGGCCATGGCGAGCCGAAGTCTTGAAGGCAACGTCGTAATCGTCGGTGTCCTTTTCGGCGCGCTGATAGTCCAGCGCCAGATCGACGTTGCCCTTCCAGACCAGGTCGGTGACGATCGGCTTGGGCTTGAGGATCTGCTGAATGCTCGCCAGCTCGACCGTCTTCGGCGCCTCGCCGTTGGCCAGGGTGACCTTGCCATCGTCGGCCGCCGTCAGCGACTTCGATACTTCACCGGCATAGGCGTCCTGCTTCACCAACAGGTGCTGATCGCTGTCGAGGGTCTTGACCTCTTTCCAGTCAATCGCCACTGCGCCGGCATATTTGGTCTGGATCAACAGCTTGCCGCCATCGAATACCGTGATGGTCCCGCTCAGCTTGTCGCCGTTTTTCAACCAGACGGTGTCGGCAAGCAGGGGCGTGGACGCGCTGAAAACAGCAAGGCACAACAGGGTTCTGGGGAACATAAGCAGATCGGGGGCTCAGAGTTGGCGAAAAGGGTCGGCATTATCCGTAGGATTTTGCCCATGACAAGGACTGACCGGACTATTTCAATTGAGTTCATTTCTCAACTGCGCCACGAGCGATTACCCTTGTCGCCATCGTCACGCCAATGCTCAGGAGCCGCGTACGTGAAAGACCCGCTCGACAGCGTCGAAAACGATGCGCAAATCCGACGCACGGCACTCTACTCGACGCTCGCGCAAGTGCCTGAAGGCAAAGTCGTCAGTTATGGCCAGTTGGCCGAACTTGCCGGGCTGGGCCGCGCCGCGCGCTGGGTCGGGCGGACTTTGAGCCAGTTGCCCGGCGACACCAAGCTGCCCTGGCACCGCGTGCTCGGCGCCGGCGGGCGCATCAGTCTGCCGGTCGGCAGCCCCTCCGGTGATGAACAACGTGCGCGATTGCGCATGGAAGGCATCACCGTCCAGAACAATCGTGTGGATATTCGGCGCCATGGCTGGCGTCCGGTAGAGCACAGCGGTTAGAGTGCGCGCTTTGTTTTCGCAATTTTGAGGCAGACTTCAGCCCATGCCCCGTAAAACCTGGCGCGCCGCGCTCGCCGCCTATGCCAGTCCTTCGACGCTCGTGCTGTTGTTGCTCGGTTTTGCCGCCGGCCTGCCGTACATGCTGGTGTTCTCGACGCTCTCCGTATGGCTGCGTGAAGCAGGCGTGGCCCGTGAAACCATTGGCTATGCAAGCCTGATCGGCCTGGCGTACGCGTTCAAATGGGTCTGGTCGCCCCTGCTCGACCAATGGCGCCTGCCCTTGCTGGGCAAGCTCGGCCGCCGCCGTTCCTGGCTGGTGCTCTCCCAGGCACTGGTGATTCTCGGGCTGATCGGCATGGGCTTCTGTGATCCGCAAAAGCATTTGTCCTGGCTGATCGCCATTGCCGTCGTAGTCGCCTTCGCCTCGGCCACCCAAGATATCGCGGTCGACGCCTATCGCCTGGAAATCGCCGATGACAGCCGCCAGGCCGCGCTCGCCGCCAGCTATATGTCCGGCTACCGCGTTGCCGCCCTGCTCGCCACCGCCGGCGCGCTGTTCTTCGCCGAAGGTTTCGGCTCAACCGGCTTCAACTATAAGCACGCGGCATGGACCGGCACCTATGTACTGTTTGGCGCATTGATGGTGCCCGCGCTGCTGACCACGCTGTTCATGCGCGAACCACCGGTGCCGCTGCGCACGCAGTTGCAGGCCGGGCGCTACACGTTCATGCATCAACTGATGTCGGTGTTCGTGCTGATCGTTTTGCTGGTTTCCGTGCCGGCGATGTTCACCCAGCTGTACAACACCGATTTCGCCGGCGTGCTGTTTGGTGACATGAGCCCGCTCGATTTGCTCCTCGAAGACCGCGCCTTTCTGCGCGCCATCCTCTACATATTGCTCACCGGCATGTGTCTGTCGGCCATGGGCCGGCGCGGACTGGCGCCGGTACTCACGCCGATCAATGACTTCATCCTGCGTTATCGCTGGCAGGCGCTGTTGCTGCTGGGCCTGATCGCGACCTATCGCATGTCGGACACGGTAATGGGCGTGATGGCCAACGTGTTCTACATCGACCAGGGTTTCACCAAGGATCAGATCGCCAGTGTCAGCAAGATTTTCGGCCTGATCATGACCCTCGTCGGTGCCGGCATGGGTGGCCTGTTGATCGTGCGTTTCGGCATTCTGCCGATCCTGTTTATCGGCGGTGTGTCTTCGGCAGCGACCAACCTGCTGTTCGTCATGCTCGCGGACATGGGCCCGAACCTGCAGATGCTGGTGGTGACCATTTCCCTCGACAACTTCAGCTCGGGCCTGGCGACATCGGCGTTCGTTGCCTACCTGTCGAGCCTGACCAACCTGAAGTTTTCCGCAACGCAGTACGCCCTGCTCAGCTCGATCATGTTGCTGCTGCCGCGCCTGATGGGCGGCTATTCCGGCGTGCTGGTCGAGAAGTTCGGTTATCACAGCTTCTTCCTCATTACCGCCCTGCTCGGCGTACCGACGCTGCTACTGATCGCGCTGCACTGGTTCCAGGAGCGCCGCCGCGAAGGACAAACACCGACGCCCGAGCCTGCACCGACGCCCGTCACCGAAGAATCGTAGGACGCTTCGCCAATGGCGGGAGGAATCCCGCCGCTGGCGCCTTCCGCCGGCCACACTTCTGTACGTCAGCAAAACTCGCCGGTACACTGCTCCGTCATTTCCAGTCATAGCAACCGACAACGGCCAACCATGCGCACCAGTCAATTTTTGCTCGCCACACAGAAAGAAACGCCTTCCGACGCGGTCGTGATCAGCCACCAGCTGATGCTGCGCGCCGGCATGATCCGCAAGCTTGCCTCGGGCCTGTACACCTGGCTGCCGATGGGCCTGCGAGTCATGCGCAAGGTCGAAGCCATCGTTCGCGAAGAAATGAACGCTGCCGGTTCTCTGGAAGTGTTGATGCCGAGCACCCAACCGGCCGAGCTGTGGCAGGAATCGGGGCGCTGGGAAGAATACGGCCCTGAGCTGCTGCGCATCAAAGACCGCCACGGTCGTGATTTCTGCGCGGGCCCGACCCACGAAGAAGTGATCACCGATCTGATGCGCAACGAGTTGAGCAGCTACAAACAGCTGCCAATCAACCTGTACCAGATCCAGACCAAATTCCGCGACGAAATCCGCCCGCGCTTTGGTTTGATGCGCGGCCGCGAATTCATCATGAAGGACGCCTACTCCTTCCACGCTGATCAGGCGTCGCTGCAGGTCACCTACGACCGCATGCATGAAGCCTACTGCAACATCTTCACGCGTCTGGGTCTGAAATTCCGTCCGGTAGAAGCCGACAACGGCTCGATCGGTGGTGCCGGTTCCCACGAATTCCACGTGCTGGCCGAGTCCGGCGAAGACGATATCGTCTTCAGCAACGGTTCCGACTACGCGGCGAACATCGAAAAAGCCGAAGCGGTGCCACGGGAAACCTCGCGCCCTGCGCCAACCGAAGAACTGCGTCTCGTCGACACGCCAGACACCAAGACCATCGCGGCGCTGGTGGAAAAATTCAATCTGCCGATTGAAAAGACCATCAAGACCCTGATCGTCCATGCCGAAGAAGAAGGCAAGCTGATCGCGCTGGTGATTCGTGGCGACCACGAACTGAACGAAATCAAGGCTGCCAACCAGCCTGGCGTGGCCAGCCCGCTGGTCATGGCCTCCGATGCCGAACTGCGTGACGCGATCGGCGCCGGCGCTGGTTCGCTCGGCCCGCTGAACCTGCCGCTGCCGATCATCATCGACCGCTCGGTGGCGATGATGAGCGACTTCGGTATTGGCGCGAACATCGACGACAAGCACTACTTCGGCGTGAACTGGGAGCGTGATCTGCCGGTTCCGACCGTTGCCGACCTGCGCAACGTCGTCGCCGGCGACCCAAGCCCGGACGGCAAAGGCACGCTGGAAATCAAGCGCGGCATCGAAGTCGGCCACATCTTCCAGCTGGGCAACAAGTACAGCAAGGCGATGAAGTGCGAAGTGCTGGGCGAAAACGGCAAGCCGGTGACCCTGGAAATGGGCTGCTACGGGATTGGCGTTTCCCGCGTGGTCGCCGCTGCCATCGAGCAGAACAACGACGCCAACGGCATCATCTGGAGCGACACCCTGGCGCCGTTCCAGATCGCGCTGGTACCGCTGCGCTATGAAACCGAGCAGGTGCGCGAAGCCACCGACAAGCTGTACGCCGAACTGACGGCGGCCGGCTTCGAAGTGCTGCTGGACGATCGCGACAAGAAAACCAGCCCGGGCATCAAGTTTGCGGACATGGAGCTGATCGGCATTCCACACCGGATCGTGGTCAGCGACCGCGGCCTCGCCGAAGGCAACCTGGAATACAAGAGTCGTTCCGAAGCAGAGGCGCAAGCACTGCCGGTGGCCGATCTTGTGTCCTTCCTTCAGGCCCGTATCCGCCGCTGAAACCAGATAGAGACGTCATGTTCAAGCGAAACACCTTAGGCCTCGGTGGCGCCGCCCTGTGCGGCGCCCTGCTGGTCAGCGGCTGCGCCAATCACATGTCGCAACGCAGCGAGCACGAAGAGCGGGTCGAGCGAAAACTGCTCGATCACAGCCTGCAGATCGATGTCGGCGAGCCCAAGGTGCTCGAGCTGCCGCAGCGACGCGTGAAGATCAACGAGCAGAAGACTTTCGAAGTCACCGAGTTCGAGGTCACCCGCCGTTACGACCGCTACACGCCTTATCAACCCTGGCGCGAAGTCTACGAGATTCCGCTGGGGGCGGTGGCCGTGGTCGGTGGTGTCGGTGCCAACGTGGTCAACGTGTTTGCCCTCGGTAACCTGCCGGACAGCGTCACCAAGGATTGGCTGAGCTACGGTTTTGCCGGGCTCAACCCGTTCATGAACGTGCAGTCCAATGGTCGCGCGCAGCAGAACCTCGCGGGCATCGACGAAGTCCAGCGCGACAAGCGCACGGAGTATTCGAGCCTGCCGTGGAGCGAACGACCGGTGCAGGTCAAGGCCGGCAAGCAGACGTTCGACATGACCACTGATCGCAACGGCGTGCTGCGCTTGAACCTGCTCGACAGTCCGTTCGCCGAACATGACCTCAACCATGTTGGCCGCTTGCAGATCAGTGTCGAAGACGCCAAGGACGACGTGCATACCGACTCGACCCTGATGCTCAGCGGCCACCTGCGCGGCAAGTTGATCGAGGCGCACGGGCTGATTTATGACGACCTGGAAGATGATGAGGTGAGCCAGTGGGTACACCGGGTCAAACGCCTGTCGGAGCTGGGCCTGGAAGAAGAAGCCAGCGAATTGGAACAAAGCCTGATCGAACTGACCCGCAATGATCCTGAGTTGCAGACTGAGTTTCTCAAGTCCCTGGCCAAGGATGCCGGGCGCTTAGTGGCTGATCCGGGACCGAATTAAAGCTTAAAAGCTTCGCGAGCAGGCTCGCTCCCCCAGAGGAATGCATTCTAACTGTGGGAGCGAGCCTGCTCGCGAAGAGGCCCTGCCAGGCACCGCGAATCTACCGTTCAAACAACTCCATCTGCTCAAACCCGCCGCGCAGATCCTCCAGCCTCACCCCCACCCCCAACAACCGCACCGGTTTGCCGCCGCGATTGAACGCCTGCGTCAGCATCAACTGATAACTGCCCAGGTCACGCCCTGCCCCGGCCTGTTCCAGCGTGGTCTGGGTGAAATCATGAAATTTGACTTTGACGAACGGCTTGCCCGGTCGATAACTGCTGTCGATCCGCGCCATGCGGGTTTTCAGGGTATCGAGCAACTCGGGCAATTTTTCCAGGCAGCTGCGCAAGTCCGGCAGATCAACGTCGTAGGTGTTTTCCACGCTGATCGACTGACGGCGGCTGTCGTTGTGCACCAGCCGGTCATCGATTCCACGGGCGAGATTCCACAAGCGCTCGCCGAAACTGCCGAATTCGCGCACCAGCGCCAGCCTGCCCCACTCGCGCAGATGCTGGCAGTCAACGATGCCGAGCTTGCCGAGCTTGTCGGCGGTGACCTTGCCGACGCCGTGCAGCTTGCTTACCGGCAGACCACTGACGAACTCTTCGACCTGATCCGGGGTGATCACGAACAAACCGTTGGGTTTTTTCCAGTCGCTGGCGATCTTCGCCAGAAACTTGTTTGGCGCAACGCCTGCGGAAACGGTGATGTGCAATTGGTTGGAGACCCGGCGGCGAATGTCCTGGGCGATGCGCGTGGCGCTGCCGCCGAAATGCGCGCTGTCCGACACATCCAGGTAGGCCTCGTCCAGCGAAAGCGGCTCGATCAGGTCGGTGTAGTCGGCAAAGATCGTATGAATTTCTTTCGAAGCTTCGCGATAAGCCTCCATACGCGGCTTGACGATGGTCAGGTCCGGGCACAGCTTTAATGCATGCCCGGAAGCCATTGCCGAGCGCACACCATAGGCGCGCGCTTCGTAATTGCAGGTGGCGATCACCCCGCGTCGATCCGCCGAACCACCCACCGCCAACGGCTTGCCGGCCAGACGCGGATCATCGCGCATCTCGATGGCGGCGTAGAAACAGTCACAGTCGATGTGGATGATTTTTCGCTGGGTCATGTCGGAAAAAGACAACGTGGTAAGCCGGAGCGGCAGTATCTCATTGGCACCTGTATATAGCACCAGTGGTTGAATGTTCTTTTCCGACCGTAGGAGATTTCCGCTGAATTTATTTTTTCAATCACAGATCAAGGTGCAATAGAGCTGAAAGCCTTGCGCTACCTGCCCTGCGCGCCGGCCAACCGCCGCGAAAATACGCTAAGCGCTTGAACCTCAACAGATTTATCCAGATCGACGGTTGACACACTCGCGAACCTCTGTAGAATGCCGCCACACAGACGCGGGATGGAGCAGTCTGGTAGCTCGTCGGGC
>NZ_RCNZ01000092.1:0-42976 GCF_004307525.1 Pseudomonas sp. Sample_21
GGCTGCTGGAACTGATCCATGTCCAGGCTGATGCGCAGTTGCCCGGCCGTCACGTCCTGGAAAGTGATCTTGCTCTCGTACATGCCCTCGGCTTCGCCCAGCAGGCTGTGCTTGGGACGCTGACCGGACTCGGCGAGGATGCGGTTGTCCACGCTGTAGATCGCCGCGTGGGCGACCAGTTTGTTCTTGGTCAGGTTGTTGAGCAGCACGTTGAGGCTGAGGATGTCGTTGGACACCAGCAGCTCGGTGGCGGAGGTGGCGGTCTGCGTCGTCAGGCTTTCGCCCAGCGCATCGGCCTGCTCGTGCATGGCCTGCTTGAATTGCAGACCCATCACCCCGGCATAGATCACCAGGGCCAGAGCGACCAGGATCACGTTGTGGCTGGCAATGCGCAATGCAATCGGTACACGGCGATGGCGCAGTGCACGGAAGATCAGCAGGAAGAAGTTATCGGTTTTGACTGGCGTGGGCCGGTTCACTTGAGCTCGGCTCTTTGTCCGTGAAGTTGACGCGCAGTATAGCGACAGGCCCCAGACCGGCAAAGCGCTCGCGGTGCCCGATGGTCACTGAAAGTGGGTAGAATGCGGTTTTTTTCCAGTTGCGGGGGTGCGCGTTGCGCGAAATCGTCCTGATTAACATCACGGGAGTCGACCGTCCGGGTCTGACGGCGGCCATCACCGGTGTTCTGGCACAAGGTGGTGTGAACATTCTCGACATCGGTCAGGCGGTGATCCACGACACCCTGTCGTTCGGCATCCTGGTTGAAATTCCCGATTCCGAGCAAGGCAAATCGGTGCTCAAGGACATCCTGTTCAAGGGCTACGAACTGGATCAGCAAGTGCGCTTCACCCCGGTATCCGAAGAGGATTACCAGCAGTGGGTGGGCAATCAGGGCAAGAAGCGCCATATCGTTACCCTGCTGACGCGCAAGGTCACTGCCGGCCAGTTGCAGGCGGTCAGCGCGATCACCGCCAAATATGGCCTGAACATCGACCATATCGACCGTCTGTCGGGGCGCATGCCGCTGGACACACCGGCCGACAAGGGCAAGGGTTGCATCGAGTTTTCCGTGCGCGGTGAAGCGGCCGATCCGCAGGCCTTGCGCGCCGAATTCCTCAGCGTTGCCCAGGAATTGAACGTCGATATCGCCTTTCAGGAAGACTCGCTGTTCCGTCGCAACCGACGTCTGGCCGTGTTCGACATGGACTCGACGCTGATCGAAGCGGAAGTCATCGATGAGCTGGCCAAGGCGGCCGGCGTGGGTGACCGGGTCTCGGAAATCACCGAGCGCGCCATGGCCGGCGAACTGGATTTCCGCGCCAGCTTCAAGGAGCGTCTGGCGCTGCTCAAGGGCCTCGACGTCAGCGTGCTCGACTCGATCGGCGCCTCGCTGCGCCTGACCGAAGGCGCCGAAACCCTGTTCGCCGAACTCAAGCGCCTCGGCTACAAAACCGCCATCCTGTCCGGCGGCTTCACTTATTTCGCCAAGCAGTTGCAAGCCAAGCTTGGCATCGATTACGTGTTTGCCAACGAGCTGGAAGTGGTCGACGGCAAGTGCACCGGCGTGGCGATCGAGCCGATTGTCGATGCGCAGCGCAAGGCTGACTTGCTCAAGGAATTGGCGCAAAAGGAAGGTCTGCGTCTGGAGCAGACCATTGCGGTCGGCGACGGCGCCAACGACTTGCCGATGCTGGCGATTGCCGGGCTGGGCGTGGCGTTCCGCGCCAAACCACTGGTCAAGCAGTCGGCGAAGCAGGCGATCTCAACGCTTGGGCTGGATGGTGTGTTGTATCTGCTGGGTTTCCGCGATCGCGACGGGCAGCTCTGAGATCTCCATAAGCTGATCTGGCCTCTTCGCGAGCAAGCTCGCTCCCACATTTGAAATGCATTTGAATGTGGGAGCGAGCCTGCTCGCGAAGGCCGCGCCTCGATCTAGAGCGAATTCCATAACGAATCAAAATCCTCCTCACCTCCGCCATTCTGCGCAGGATCCAGCGAGCGATAGGCGAACTGGTTGAAGCTGTGCGTACTCGCCACCCGCCGATCCAGCCCGGCGCGGTGTTCTTCGCCCTGGGTGTTGATCAACACCTTGTTGCCTTCCTGAAACGGCAGGCGCGGCGCAAGCACGGTGGCCGGCACATCGATCGCACTGATTTCCGGCAACAGCAAACCGCGCAAATACTGGCTGTGATCATCTTTCGTTCGCACCAGTTGCAAGCCGCACGGCTGCGCGTGTGGCGCTACCAGTTCAATGCCCATCTGCGTGCCGCTGCCGCGCACCTGGCGGATCCAGCGAATCACCGCAATGCTCCAGCCTTTGCCCTCGCTGTCCTGAATGCCGAGCATTTCCCCGGCCTGCAACTCCGCCGGTACTTCGCTGGGCCAGGCCAGGCAATAACCGCCAGGACTATGGTTGATCACCGGCAAGGCGTAAGTCGGATAATTCGGCGCGTTGCCCGGGCCTTCTTCTTCGCTCAACTGGTCGTACTGGATTTCCTCGTACGGCAACAGCTCATCGTTACTTTGCGGGGCAGCGTCGAACGCCTGACTCCAGCTGTCCTTTTCGCCGTTGGCCACCACGCTGCTGAAGTTTGCCGCGCGGGCACCGGGATGTTTGAGCAACTCGCTGAAGGTGCGCTCGCCGCCGAGGTAGAAGTGCAGGGCGCTCATGCCAACGCACACGGTCAGCGTGCCCTGGCCGGCGATGCGTTGAAAGCTGCGTTCCGCCGCTTGGCCCCAAGTAGCGTGCAGATGTTGCAGGGTGTCGACGCTGAGGCCGGCGGAAACGGGCAGTGGGGTCGAGGTGGACTGGTGCAGCAGGTGCGTTTCGAGCTGTTTGACCAGCGGTTGCGGATCGAAGCCCAGCAGCCCGTTCTGTTGTTCGCTGCGAAACATCTTGCGGTAGCGCGGGCCGACATCGAGTTCCGGACTGACCGCAAACAAGCCGTCGTCGGCGCTGCCGGGATGCAGCTTGAGCAGGGCGCTCCACGGCTCGATCACCTCGGCCAGCCGGGCAATCTGGCTCTGGCGCAATTGATTGCAACGGGCACTGCCCAATAGCAGCGCGGCGATGTAGGTCTGTTCGACGCTCAGTTCGCTGGTCAAAAAGGCCAGATCATCGCGCAGCCGCCGTTGTTGCAGCTGCAATTGCGCCGCGCTGCGATACAGCTGGTGCAATTCGAACCACACATGTTCCGGCGGTGAACTGTACAACTGCGTGGCGCGCACCAGTTGCGCCTTGAGGGCATGCGCCGCGCGTTGCAAGGCGGTGCTGACCAACGTCGCGCGGTCCTTGCTGTATTTGGGCAGGATGCGCAGAACGATCTGTTTATAGCCGATGGCCAGCTGACCTTGTAGCGCCTGACACAGGTTGCTGACCTTGCGCGAGCGCTCGTCGAGCATGATCGCCTGATGCAGAAAGTGCCGTTCCAGATGCTGGCAGACGAAATACACCTCGGGCCGCAGCAGTTCCAAGAGTTGCAGGCGATTGTCGCTGGGAGTGAGCAACAGGTTCAGTTCGCCGAGGCCTTGATAGAGCAGGCGGGCGGTTTCGCCGATGTTGGCCTTGGGCAGGCCGGCGATCCAGCGCTTGAGATCACGCGGGCTGGCGTCGCAGAACGACAGGCGCGTTTGCGTGGGAGTCGGAGCACGCAGCTTGGGAGAAAAGTTGGTCTGGCTCATGAGCAAAACCATAGCAGCAAATGCCGCGGTTTGCGGAAGCAGCCTCGGCTGCTTCCGCGAACAGGGTCACGCTTTTGGCAGCGCCAGACCTTGGCCCATCTGCACTGGCGAGCCGGCCACCAGCTCTTCGGCCCACTTCACCTGATCCGGGCCAAACAGCACGATCGCCGTTGAACCGAGCTTGAAGCGCCCCAGTTCCGCGCCTTTTTCCAGATGAATCGGTGCGCGTGCGGCTTCGTCGTAGCGGAAGGTTTTCAGCTCGCGCTTCTGTGGGGTGACCAGACCGGCCCACACGGTTTCAATCGAAGCGACAATCATCGCGCCAACCAGCACCACGGCCATCGGCCCGCGTTCGGTGTCGAAAATGCACGCCACGCGCTCGTTGCGGGCGAACAGCTCCGGGACGTTTTCGGCAGTGGTCTGGTTCACCGAAAAAATGCGGCCCGGGATGTAGACCATTTCGCGCAGGGTGCCGGCCAGCGGCATGTGCACGCGGTGGTAGTCCTTCGGCGACAGGTAGATCGTGGCGAAATCGCCGCCCATGAACGGCGCTGCGTTGGCCGCATCACCGCCGAGCAATTCGAGCACGCTGAAACTGTGGCCCTTGGCCTGGAACACGCGACCGTGCTCGATCGGACCGAGCTGACTCACCGCACCGTCGGCCGGGCTGAGGATCGCACCCGGAGTTTCGTCCAGTGGACGCGCGCCGTCTTTCAACGCACGCGTGAAGAATGCGTTGAAGTGCTCGTAAGCGGTCAGGTCTTCGACCAGTGCTTGCGACATGTCCACTTGATAACGCTTGGCGAACCATTGGGTGAAGGCATTCTTGAACCAGCGCACACGGCATTCGGCGATGCAGCCGGCCAGGCGCGACAGCAGGTGATGCGGCAGCAGGTACTGGCTGAGGATAAACAGACGCTCTTTCATTAGTTGTCCTTAAAAACCTTAAATCTCGACTGGCGTGTCAGGGTGGTTGCCCCATTCGCCCCAGGAACCGGCGTAGCCCTTGACCCGCGGATAACCGAGGGCTTTGGCCACCAGATAAGTGAAGCCCGACCGGTGATGGGTCTGGCAGTGGGTAATGATTTCCTTGTCCTTGGTAATCCCGAGGTTTTCGAGGATCTGCGGCATGTCGCTGCGGATACGCAGCTGACGCGTCTGGTCCATGCCGGCGGTCCATTCGAAATTGACCGCGCCGGGGATGTGTCCACCCTTGGCAGCGAGGACTTTCTCGCCGGAATACTCCAGCGGCCCACGCGCATCCCAGATCGCCAGATCGGCGGCGCCGAGACGGCTTTGCAGGTATTCGCGGGTGGCGGTCGGTTCATCGTGCAGGGTCAGCGAGACCGGGCCACCGACGGCGGCCGGCACCTGAATTGACATCGGCATACCGTCCGCCAGCCAGGCCGGCAGACCACCGTCTATATAGTGGTACTTGTCGTGGCCAATGACATCGAGCAGCCAGATGAAACGCCCGGCCCAGCCGCCGCCCTCATCGTCATACACCACGTATACCGCGTCTTTACGATGGCCGAGCTCACCAAACAACGCTTCCAGATCGGCCTTCGCCGGCATCAGCCCGGGCGCCGGTGGCTGGCCGAGCTGGGTGCGTTTCGGGTCGACAAAACGTGCGCCGGGCAAGTGACCTTCGGCATACCGCGCAGGGCTGGTCAGGTCCACCAGAATCAGTTCCGGGGACTCCAGACGCGGCAGCAGGTCGCTCGGCTCGATGACAAGCGGCAAGCCAGAGAAGTCAGACATGTGAGGTCTCCAGAGCACAAAGGGGAGGATTGTAGCGCAGGCTCATTGGCCGCGGCTGCTAAAGCTGTGCAGGGCTTTTTCGATGCACTGCGCGGTTTTGCCGAAGGCTTGTACGGTGATGTCGGCGAACGGCCCGCCACCCTGATCGGCAACGACGATCATGATCACCCGGCCGTTATTCACCAGTGAGCGCAAGAATAAGTGCTCGCCGCGAAACAGCGTGCGCAGGCTCGCTGGCAATAAGGCAGAGAATTGCCCGTTGTTCTCCGGCGTGATCCGCACCTGCGCCTGCTGAGCGAGCAGGCGTTGCAGGACTTTGCTCTGGCTGACGACAAAACTCAGCGCCGCCGCATCCTTCGGCAAACCGGCGGTCTGGTGCACGCGCAGGGTCGAGTGCGTGCGGTCGGCCATCAGAATCATCACCCGGCGCATGCCGCTGGCCACCAGTGCATCGCGGGCGGCGACGGTCAGGCTCATGGCATTGGTGAAGCGGCTGGGCTCGGCGAGCAGTTCGGCGCATTGCCGACGCCACTGGCCCAGATCATCCGCGTTCGGCGCTGCTGCCGGGAGCATGCCGGCCGGCAAGCGACGAGTGCCCCACGGCCAGATCAGCGAAACCGCCGGGTGCCACAAATCAGGCATCGCATGCTGACGCGCGCTGTTCGCCGCTTGCTGGTGCAGCTGTTGCTGCACTTCGTCCATGGAAATCTGCAGATACAGGCTGGTCAGGTACTGCCAGCGCTTGCTGTGCGGACTGTCCCAGGCCTGTTGCGCCGACAGCGCCAGGCCGTTGGCCAGCAGCACGGTATTGGCGGGTTGATTGAGCCAGCGGCGTAGCGTCGGGTCTTCGTCGAGGCGATTCTGCTGGCGCAGCGGGTGCTCGCTGTCGCGGGCGATGCGCAGCACTTTGACCAGTTCGCGTTGTTCGCTGAGCAGCAATTTGTAGCCTTGCTCGACCCAGATCGGCAGATGCCAGGCCTGGACCAGTGCCTCGGCAATCTTCAACAGGCGCACGCCGAACAATTGCTTTTCGACCACACGCGCCGACTCGCCCTTGTGGATCACCCGCAGTTCCCACTCTTCGAGCAACTGCGGATAGGTCAGTGCCAATGGCCACAGCGGCGACAAAAACAGCAGACTGCCCCAGTGGATGTCCTGCCACAGCCGCGCCAGGCGACTGGCAAAAAAGCCGTTGGCCTGCTGTGTTGCGTGTTGGCTGATCAACTGCAATTGGCGCAAAGCCTTGGGGATCTGCCGGTGCGGTTCGGCGGGCAGGTGCGCGAGCAATTCTTCGGTGCGCGCAAGGCCCAGGCGATTGATTGCCACCTCGAGATTTTCCGCCGGCGCGGCCATGGTGCCGTGGGTGTGACGATTCGCCTCACGGATGATGCTCAAGGCCAGCGCCGGGCTGTCCTGCATCAACTCGGCGATGTCGCGCAGCGAGCTGCGATTGTCGCGGATCGCCCGGCAGACTTTGTCGTGAGCCTCTTGTGGTACGGGCAGGCGGACGCTGTCGAGCAGCTTGACCCAAGCCTGGAGCGTGGTGGGTTTTACCGATGGAATGTTCGTTTCATTAGCCATGTCTGGACGAGATCTTCACTGACTGTAGACGCGCCCGGCATGGGCTAAATTGGCTTTTCGCCTGAACTGGCTATAGTCTGGCGCAGTTTTGCCGATAAGTAGAAGAAGAGATTTTTTAACTTCCGAATATGACCTTGAACCCGACTTAAACAAGTACCTTCTACCTATGGCTAAAATTATCGGCATCATCGTCGTATTCGCGAGCGTGCTCGGCGGATACGTGCTCTCCCACGGCAAGATTGCCGCCCTGATCCAGCCCTTCGAGGTGTTGATCATCGGTGGTGCGGCCCTTGGCGCGTTCCTCCAGGCCAACCCCGGTTACATGACGATGCACGTCCTCAAGAAATCCCTGAGCATGTTCGGTTCGCGTTTCACCCACACCTTCTATCTGGAAGTGCTCGGGCTGATCTACGAGATCCTCAACAAGAGCCGCCGCGAAGGCATGATGGCGATCGAAGGCGACATCGAAGATGCCGCCGCGAGCCCGATCTTCGCCAAGTACCCGGCGGTGCTCAAGGATGAACGCATGACCGCGTTCGTCTGCGATTACCTGCGCATCATGTCCTCCGGCAACATGGCTCCGCACGAACTGGAAGGCCTGTTCGACATGGAACTGTACAGCCTCAAGGAAGACCTCGAGCACCCATCGCACGCAGTCAACGGCATCGCCGACGGCATGCCCGGTTTCGGTATCGTTGCGGCGGTACTCGGTATCGTGGTGACCATGGCTTCGTTGGGCGAGGGCGACCAGGCGTCGATCGGTCTGCACGTGGGTGCGGCACTGGTCGGTACCTTCTTCGGTATTCTCGCGGCGTACGGTTTCTTTGGTCCGCTGGCACATTCCCTGGCCCACGATGCCAAGGAAGAGCTCAACGTCTACGAAGCCATCAAGGCTTCGCTGGTGGCTTCGGCGTCCGGCATGCCGCCGTCGCTGGCGGTCGAGTTCGGGCGCAAGGTTCTGTACCCGGCGCACCGTCCAAGCTTCGCCGAGCTGGAACAAGCGGTTCGCGGTCGCTAAGTCATGGAAAATAATCAGCCGATCATCGTCAAGCGCGTCAAGCGCATTGCTGCCGGGCACCACGGCGGGGCATGGAAAATCGCTTTTGCCGACTTTGCCACGGCGATGATGGCGTTCTTCCTGGTGCTGTGGCTGCTGTCCACCGCTACGCCGGAACAGAAGATCGCCATCGCCGGTTATTTCAAGGACCCGGTCGGCTTCTCCGAAAGCGGCACGCCGTACATCATCGACCTCGGCGGTACACCGACCCTGGCGCCGGAAAACACCCTCAACCCGGAAGTGAAGTCGCAGCCGCAACCGGACAAGGTCACGGTCGACACCGATCAGGTTGAAGGCATGGCCGAGCAGGTCGAGAAGGAGCGTCTCGAACTGCTCCTGCAAGAACTGCAGAACAAGGTCGACGAGAACCCGCAACTGCAGAAGTTCAAGGATCAGATCCTTTTCGAAATCACCCCGAACGGCTTGCGCATCCAGATCATGGACGCCGAGAACCGGCCGATGTTCGACTCCGGATCCGCACGCCTGAAGCCGTACTTCGAAGACATCCTGCTGGCCATGGCCGACACCATCAAAGCGGTGCCGAACAAGATCAGCATCAGCGGCCACACAGACGCCAAGCCGTACATTGGCACTGGCGATTACGGCAACTGGGAACTCTCGGCCAACCGCGCCAACGCCGCGCGTCGCGCATTGGTCGCGGGCAGCTATCCGGATGCACAGGTGGCGCGGGTGGTCGGTTATGCCTCGTCGGCGTTGTTTGATCGGGAAAATCCGTTCAACCCGGTCAACCGCCGCATCGATATTGTCGTGCTGACCAAAAAAGCCCAGGCCGCCATCGAAGGTGCGCAGGGGCCTGAGGCGGCGAAACCGGCGGATCAAGGTCAGAGCGGTGCTGCTCCGGCAGCCCCGGTTGATCCGAATGCGCTGCCGGCGGACAAACAGCCAGTGCCGGCTCACGAGTTGCGCGAGCGGTTGAATCTGTTTGACGATGCGGCGCCGAAACCGGCCGAGCCGGGTGGGGCGGCGCCAGCGCCGAAGCAGTGATCGATAAAAACCGACAGTAATGTCGGTTTTTTGTTCGCGGCGCGACGTTTATTGCGTTGTCAACAATCCCCTCACCCCAGCCCTCTCCCCGGGGAGAGGGAGCCGATTTGGTGATGGCTGATAAATGTATCGAGGTGAAATTGTCTTACCGAATCCATAATCGCTGCGATCTTTCAGGTCGACGAACAGCGCAGGACACCTCGGTCAGTCCCCTCTCCCTCTGGGAGAGGGTTAGGGTGAGGGGCTTTTCGAAAGTGACAAAATTCTAAAACCCGCGACGAATCCGGTTCTTCAACTGTTCATGAAACATCTCCGCATCGCGCTTGTAAGCCCCCTTGACCGATTCGCTGATCGAATCCAGCGCCATCGACCGCTTGTTCGACACCTCATCACGATACGCATCGATAAAGAAATCCAGATCGCTGGCCGTGCTCAGCTTCGGCCATTTGTCCAGATAGATCGGCAGTTGCGCAGGTCCGGTCTTGAACGTACAGATCCGCCGATTGCTGATCGTCGCCTCGCCAATTTCGAACGGCACCCACCACGACAGCGCAGTCTTCTCCGATACCACCGCCAGCAGATGCGTGCACTCGGTGATGTTGCGGGTAATGACCCCGGTAATGTCATCGGTGGTCTGCGATTCCGGATCCAGCACGTCGAGGTAAGTCCTGATCTTCGCCTGGGTCAGGCGGGTGTTGATGGCGATCGCATGGGCGCGATCCATGTGGCGATAGCTGATAAAGACTGGCATCAGAAATGTCCTTTGAGGGCGAGTTCGCGGTAATAGGCGCCGAGTGCCGTCAGGCGGCAGCCGGTCGAGTGAATGGCGGCGTAGTACATGTGCTCGGCGTCGACCGGTTCGATCAGGCTGTGGCGGTTGCACTTCTGCAACTGGGCGAAGATCTCGCCGTGCTCAGGCACGAACGCCTTCTCGGTGGGTTCGTAGCTGGGGTCGAGCGGCAAGACCGATTCGGCTTCGGCAAACCAGTCGGGCAATTTGCGCAGGATCTCCTTGGGAATCAGCGGCGAGACTTCGCGCAGGGAAATGAACTGCGACACATTGGTCTTGAACACCGGACGCTGTTCCCAGGCACCGAGGGCGTTGTCGACGAAGGAATACAGACTGCCGGGGGTGATTTTGCCGAGGATATTCGCCGCGCCGCCATGCAGCGCTTGCAGGAGCAGGCCGGTGAATACGCCGTGCTGCGCGCCCTCCAGCGCCGGCTCGGCTTTTTTGCAGGCGGTGAGGATCGTCATACCCTCGCTGACCATGCTGCTCTCGCTGCGCAGGGCGCGCACTTCTCCGGCTGAACCGCTTTCGCAGCAGTCGAGGATGATCATTTTGTTTTTGATCCGCGTGGCTTTGTCCGCCCAGTTGATAACGTCGCTGATGCGAATGCCGTTCTGGGCGTTGCGGTAGTCCTGCGGGATCAACATGCCTTCGTCTGTGTCGGCATCGAAACCGCCATGACCGGCGAAATACAGCAGGGCGACGTTGCAGTCACCGGAAAACAACTCGCGGATCTGGTCTTCGAGTTTTTCCCGGCTCAGGTAATCCTCGGCAGACGTCAGTACGACATTTTTGAAGTTGGGGTCGCCGTTGGCGTTGCTTTTCAATACCGAAGCCATGGCCATGGCGTCGTTGCAGCAACCGCTGAGCCCGCCGATATGCGTGTAATCGTTGATGCCAATGAACAATCCCTTGCGCATGGTCACACCGCCTTGTGCAGGCGGATCGCGCCGGGGATTCTGTGGGTATTGCACGGGCGGGCGTCGCGAGACGAATGGATGATGAACAAAAGACAGGTTGGCATGGCTTTCCTCGATGGTCGCTGTGAGCGAAGGAGGAAAGAAATGTAGGCCGCTGGCTCAGGCCTACAAGGTCTGCGCGGCAAAACAGAAAGGTCCTGCAAGCAGTCGTGCAAGTGCCTACAGAAGAAGCTGACGTTTAAGAGGAGGAGAGGTGAGTCAGACGCAGTCCGACAACCGGCAGCCCATCGCGTAGGGCTGCCGGCGTGGCTGTTTAATAGCCGTTTTCAGGCAGGCTGGCGATGATCGAGCGATAGCTGTTCATCCGTTGCTGCTGGATGCGGCCATCTTCCAGGGCCTTGAGCAGTGCACAACCCGGTTCGCGATCGTGCTTGCAGTCGCGGAAGCGGCAAGTGCCAAGCAGGTCGTCGAACTCGATGAAACCGGCTTCGACGTCGGCGCGGCTGACGTGGCCCAGACCGAATTCGCGAATGCCTGGGGAGTCGATCAGTTCACCGCCACCGGGGAAGTGGAACAGCCGCGCAGTGGTGGTGGTGTGCGTGCCCTGACCGGATAGCTCGGACAACGGTCCGACGCGGGTTTCGACCTCAGGCAGCAGGCTGTTGACCAGCGACGACTTGCCGACGCCGGACTGGCCGACGAACACGCTGATGCGCCCGTCGAGCTGCTTTTGCAGCTGCTCCATGCCATCGCCGTGGTGCGCCGAGACTTCCAGCACCGGATAACCCAGCGTGCGATACACCGCCAGCAACGCGTTCAGCGCCGGGGCGTTCTGCTCGTCGATCAGGTCGAATTTGTTCAGCAGCAAAAGCGGGCGGATGCCGGCATGTTCGGCGGCGACCAGATAGCGGTCGATCAGGTTGGCGTGGGGCTCGGGCAGCGGCGCGAACACGATGACGATCATGTCGACGTTGGCAGCAACCGGTTTGAGCTGGCCACGGCTGTCGGGGCGGCACAGCTCGGTGCTGCGCGGCAGTTGCGCGACGATCACGCCAATGCCTTGGTTGCCGGCGCGCCAGACGACTTTGTCGCCGGTGACCAGCGCTGGCAGGTTGGCGCGCAAGTGGCAGCGGAACACTTGGCCGGCGAGTTCGCCGTCAACGGCTTCGACTTCGACCTGCACGCCGAAGTGGGCGATCACCAGGCCGTGCTGCTCAGGGCCAAGGTCGCCGCCCTCGAGGGCCTCGACCGCCGAGGACTCGCGTTTGGCGGCGCGTGCGGCGCGCTCGCCCTGAATCTTTTCGATGCGCCAGTTTTGACGACGATTGAGTTGGCGTTTGGCCATGGGTGTTCCGTCTGAAGAATGCAGCGATTAGGTAAAACGGCCGCGAGTTTAGCACGCCCGGCCACCGGCCTAGGCTAAACTGCGCAGCATTGCCTAGGAGCCCGAATATGCAAAACCCGCAGAACCTGATCTGGATCGACCTGGAAATGACCGGTCTGGACCCGGACAACGATGTCATCATCGAAATGGCCACCATCGTCACCGACAGTGAGCTGAATACATTGGCCGAAGGCCCGGTGATCGCCATCCATCACAGCGACGAAGTGCTCGCGCGCATGGACGAATGGAACACCCGCACTCACGGCAATTCCGGCCTGACCCAGCGTGTACGTGAAAGCCGCATCAGCATGGCTGAGGCAGAAGCTGAGACCATTGCCTTCCTGGAAAAGTGGGTGCCGAAGGGCAAATCGCCGATCTGCGGCAACAGCATCTGCCAGGACCGTCGCTTCCTTTATACCCACATGAAGGCGCTGGAAAGCTACTTCCACTACCGCAACCTCGACGTCTCCACGCTCAAGGAGCTGGCCGCGCGCTGGGCTCCGGATGTGCGCGACAGCTTCAAGAAGGGCAGCACGCACCTGGCGCTGGACGACATTCGCGAATCGATCGCCGAGTTGCAGCATTACCGCAAGCACTTCATCAAGTTCTGAGGGAGCGGCTTTCCGCCTTCGCGAGCCTGCTCGCGAAAGGCGCGCCCTCTTCTGGTGCGGCGCTGAAATGGCTAGACTGCGCGCCTTCCTGCCTGGACTGCCATCATGTTGCTGATGCTCTATCTGATCGCCATTACCGCCGAAGCCATGACTGGCGCGCTGTCCGCCGGACGACGAGGCATGGACTGGTTCGGCGTGGTGCTGATCGCCTGCATCACCGCGCTCGGTGGCGGTTCGGTGCGCGACGTGTTGCTCGGGCATTACCCGCTGACCTGGGTCAAACATCCGGAATATCTGGTGCTGACCTCGGTGGCGGCGATGTTCACCGTATTCGCTGCGCGCTGGATGCGCCACCTGCGCTCGCTGTTTCTGGTGCTCGATGCAGTTGGACTGGTGGCATTTACCTTGATCGGTTGCATGACCGCGCTGGAAATGGGCCACGGCATGTTGGTGGCTTCCGTCAGCGGAGTCATCACCGGCGTTTTTGGCGGTATTCTTCGCGATATCTTCTGCAACGATATTCCCTTGATCTTTCGCCGCGAACTTTACGCCAGCGTCTCCTTTGCTGCGGCGTGGTGCTACATGTTGTGTCTTTATCTCAATGTGCCGGGTGAACAAGCCATTCTGATCACTTTGTTTGGCGGATTCTTGTTGCGTCTGCTAGCCATTCGTTTTCATTGGGAAATGCCGAAGTTCGTTTATAACGACGAACAATGATTGATCGTGCGTCCTTGTCATTGAAGTTGATTAATGGCAAATATGTTGTTTGTGACTGGCGCGCGCATATTTCTTACACTTTTCACTTTGATCTTTGCTTGATGGGTATGTAGTTTTTTCGCTGACATATTTTCGATGTCAGTACCAAACTATATTCTTACAAAGGAGCTGCATTTTGAGTGAAAGCATGGATGTTACAGATAATCAAAATGACAATCCGCCCACTCTGGCGGGGCTGTCCAGTTTAAAAGTCAAGTTTGATGCTGGTAATAATACTCAAAGCAGGGCACTTGTCGCTAATGGCCGGATGCAGGTCAAAGTTCAAGTACTCGTTGCCGGAGTGGACGCCGACGGCAACGCAATGCATGTACCCGCAGATGTAATGGAAAGCATCCAGCTTATTCATTACGCGACCGGCAAGACCTTGCGCGATGGCTGGGTCGCGAGCGCAGTCCAAGGGCGGTTTACGCGTGAGGCACGTCCTGCACCTGACGCCGAAGACAGGCACGACGATGATCTTGAGAATGACAGCGTTCATCCACAGGTTCGTACGTTCTGGGTTTCCTCATCGAGCGCCGGAACGACTGAGATCGGTGCGCGCCTGTCCGTGAATGGCGAGACGATCCTCAGTAACGGAGCCACGCCTGCCAGTGTTCATTACAGCAGCGTGACTGTAGAAGCGGAAACGCCTTCGACATATGGTGTAGACGGAGTATTTCGGTTGTACCAGACCAGGATTGGTAATGAGTCGCCCGGTAACCGTATCTGGAAGTACCATTTGGGACTGTACCCGGGTGGGAAGCAGATCCGGCTGGTCGATTGGATTGCAGAGGGGGCAGAAGAGGGCAAGGATTACGATTTTGCGGGTGGTAACCGGCTTAACGAAATAAAAACAAATTACATGGAATGCATTTTCGTGCGTCCCGAAACATCCAGTGTCGTCGTCTCTTTGCCTGACAGGGGTGATCCGTTTGCATACACTTTTACCAGTGATGCGCAAACATGGAACTCGAAGCATTATCACGTAAATACTCAAAGCGACGGGGAGTTGACCATCGTCCAGGCTCTATCTGAATACTCGAAAAGCACCGGGCCACAAAAATATGGCGGCGTCCTCCACTTCATCGCGATCGATGAATATGGTACTGAGCATAAATTGGCAATCCGCGTGAATTTTCACGAGCGTAATTTATATCTTCAACGAGGCTGAGTTCGTTCACTGATGCAATGTCGGTGAATGTAGTAGATGTATATGCGTTTGGCATTTCGACTGCAGATAAGCTGCCATGTCGATGATCAGCATATGCACGAAAGTGCTTTTCTGATGACTCGCGTTGGCCCTGCACTCTGTGTGGCCAGCGCACCCCCTCTCAAGGATGAGCGATCATGACTGGCAAACCGCCGAAGATCAAACCTGTATCTGTCCCAACCAAACCCTCCGATTCCAGCATCGATGTCTCCCACCGACCGTTGTCCCCGTCTTCGACAGTGGCACATTTGACTGTTGCACATCATCAGGAACCGATGCGTTCGCCATCTTCATCAGATCCGCTTTCGATAACGCCTGGCGTCAATGTGAGCACGACCACGACGTATTCCACATTTGACGAATTCCCAAGGTTTTCCGCACAAGATTCCCTGGAGAGCTACTGGATACCCTCACAAGAGGGTCTCGATGAGTCCGTTGCACTGGGTATCAAAACCTTGAAGCATCGCCAGTATGTTGCCGTGGCTGATAACCACATCGTGCAAGTGGTCCGAGACGCTGAGAGCGGTCTGCTTCGCGCCACGCATGCCAGAGAACTGCATCCTTCCGGTCCGCTGTTGAGGCCGGACAGCGAGGGCCGGTTGTGGCACCCGCTGGACGAACCTGAGTCGACCAACCCGCTTGCAACTGTCTATTCCGAACAAAAACGCACGGCAGAGCTGCTTACCGGCGAGGAATATTCAATAGAAGATTTTTCTCCATTGATGATCAAACGCATGCTTGCTGTGAGCGGCATAGACACGATGATGGTGCACAGGTCCGAGATTCATCCCACCTCGCTGGCATTGCTGCAGGACACAGCGAGGCGTTTTGCCCTCGATCAAAAGATCCAGCTGTTCATCACCCAGGTGCAACATTCCGATCCCACCGTGCGGGCGCAGGCCGATTCACAACTGCAGGCTTTGTTGCCGCCACGGGCAGAAGATCTGAGCGAGCGCGTTACCGAACAATCCAGCGCCTTGCTCTTTGAGCAGAGTGAGCGGGCGTTCGAACTTGATTGCGATGCCAACACATTGCTGATGCGACGGATTTTTCCCGACCTGCCCAAGACCATCGCTCAGGCGTTGTGGCGAGAGGCCAGTGCCGCCGACCATATGCATTTGCGCCTGCGGCCGGGAATGCCGAGGCACATGGCAGAAAAGACGCTGGTGGCGCTGCGCGAGGTGCGTCTCGCCAGGGCGTGCGCAGGAATCTATCTGGATTCGGTAGCCAGTCTGGACAGTGATCTGCTGGCATTGCAGATGATCGGGCAGCTTGATCTTTGGCCGCGACAGATTCGTATCGAGATTCGTCGGCAAGCGTCAGAGGGTGAGTTATTGAGTGCTATTGGCGATGCTCGGTCGCCAGTGCGTCACACGTTTATTCGTCAGCATGAAGGCTACGTTATCCAGCTCAGCGGCGTCCCGTCACCCCAAGGTCGGACGGATCTGTATGCCGCCGTCTGGCTCCTTTTACTGCCCGGGCAGCGCCAGTTGCTCGGCGTAGCGCAGGGCGGTGGTGCGGCTCTGCGGCAGCTGGTACGTGCACAGCCATTGCCGTCGCGCCAACGCGTGAGCGAATTGTTGGGACTGGCACCGGTGCAGGTAACGGCTGTTCCGGCCAGCGCCCAATACGTGCAAGCGGGGCTGCGAGGGGGCGGCGATGTCAACCCGACGTCGACAAAATCCGTTGAAGAGCGTGTCCGTGATCTTTATCCGCAGCTTGCCGAACAAGAACTGGCCGTGTTCATTTCCGAGCGTCTGAAGTCGGACCCAGCCAGGGTCTTGGCTCGCCTGGAGAGAGAGTTGGCAACACTGCGCAATGAGTTGGCGATCTGGAGTGCGCAAGGATTGTCGACCCGCACGGATTCATCGCAGGGCGCACCGCAAACCGCAGAGCAACGGCTCGCTCGCGAGCGGTTCAGCGCAAAGCTGCAGGATATCTGGCAGCGCAAGTCGGTTTCGAGGTGGGGGTTCGGTGACTATCATTTTTCCCATCATGTCGATTTTTCCGCAGAGTTACCAAAGCTATCCGCCAGGTTCGACTACGTAACAGAGTTGATACTGACTGTGGAAAAGCCAGGCGCACGCATCGGCGCTTTTTTTGACAGTTTTCCCAATGTGCAATATTTGGTGGTCACTGGCATAAAAATGGAGGACTTTCCGTCAGGGATATTCCAGATGCGCCAGCTGCGTCAGCTTGTGCTGAACGATTGCTCGCTTGAATTATCTGAAGCCACGGCTGAAGGTTTGTCCAGGATCGAGACGCTCACTTTGTTGAATCTTGCCAACAACCCTCTCACAGTTGCTCCGCATGTAGGTTTCATGACAGGTTTAACCGAGTTGATGCTATATAATGCAAATCTTTACAGCCTGCCCTCCGGTATAGACAGGCTTGGAGACCTTCGTGTCATGGCGTTACAGGGTAATAATATTTCGCACATAGGAGACGATCTGTTCGATATTCCGGATACGCAAGACCTATACGTTGGTTTATTGAATAATCCGCTGAGTAACGAGTCAATGCGGCGGATTAATCAGTATCTTGCGAATTCCAGTATGGACCGGAAGGTAGAAATCCAAACGGCCGAGGCAGTTTCAGACGTTGATTCCGAAAGTGATTCATCGGAAAGCGGATTTTCAACAGGTTCAGATAGCAACTAGGTGTTTTCGAAAGTAACGGGTCGATCACGCTGCTAACATGATTTGGCAAACATAAACTACTCGCTAACTCCCCTTCTGATTCGGTTTGAGTGAATTCGGAAGGGGTAACAGGCCATCTTGGGCAGAATCAAAGGGGTCGAAGGTTAGTGTTGAAGTACGTAACATTCAGATCGCATTTTTTGAAGTTGTTAGCATCTGTGTGAATTATTCATGATGATGTTGAAAGATTACTACTTCACAAAATGTCAAATGTCGCGACTTCTTATATTCAGGTTCGATGTTAATACTCTGCTGAGCCCTTAAGGGGTGAAATATATTAATCAGCTGAGGTGTTATCAAATGTTTAGCGAGGAAGTAGGTATATCCCGTATAGAGGTAAAACTCGACACCACGAATCATGGTCAGCACAAAGTGCTTTATGCCAACGGTCGCATGCAGGTGCGTGTGTTGGTGCTTCTACACGGGATCGATAACAATGGCGACGGCGTATCGCTGCACGGACATCCCGCGTTGCAGTCTCTGCGGCTGATTGCCTATAACGGTGCTCGCCCATTGGAGGGAGAATGGAATGTATCGATTCAGGAAAATCGTTACGCTCACGAAATGTCGGGCGGCGCAACGCGACTGACAGAAGTCCCGCGGGTCATTGACAACCGGATCAGCAACGCCGCAGATCCGGTACAGATTTTACAATTCTGGGTTTCGGCTTCCCGACCTGGAATCATGGAAGTGGCCGCCGAGATTTCCTTGAACGGCGCGGTATTGCGAAGTAATGGGGTTGGTTTCGACAGCAGTGTCACGCTGGAGGCGATTCCGCCGAAAGAGTACTCGTCGAGCAGCTTTTCGTTGA
The DNA here is from genome assembly GCF_004307525.1 of Pseudomonas sp. Sample_21. Taxonomy (NCBI): domain Bacteria; kingdom Pseudomonadati; phylum Pseudomonadota; class Gammaproteobacteria; order Pseudomonadales; family Pseudomonadaceae; genus Pseudomonas; species Pseudomonas sp. Sample_21. The sequence goes on from NZ_RCNZ01000092.1 coordinate 18,267, forward strand.
GCAAGTATGACAAGAAACAGAATCGGGGCCTGTATGAGTGGGTTCAGCACTATCATATTGGCCTGCGGGCGGATGGCAGGCAGGTTCACCTCCTTGATTGGTATAGCAGTGAAGTGAAACTTGATCCTTATGATTCCGAAGATGCGGTGCAGGTTTATGTGTCCGGGAATATTCCCGGTGAGCAAGGTAGTCGCAAAACCTTTTATGGATATATGGCGCCTGTATATGGCCCGCAGGCAACATTTCGCAGTCCCCATGGCTACGTCACCGTACCTATCAACAAAGTGCCTGGACAGTTGACGCTCGTTCAGTATGTTTCCGCTGACCCGCAAGCGGCGCGGGAAAGTGATAGCGCCTTCGAATTTGCCGTGATCGACGAATTCGGCTCGGAACACCGGCTTAGTATCGATGGTGATAAAAATCAGCTCACTTTTATTCTGGATCAATCCAAGCGGTCAATGAAGCGACTTGTCTGACTTCTTGTCTGGTCAGCGTACTTCGCTGGCCGGTGTTGACTGCCAAATTCTGAGTCTGGAAATAAAAGGACGATTCATTAATGGAAAGTAATTTCTCTCCCTCTGTGCATTCGAACGCTTTCAATTTCGGTGAATTTGTTTCCGGAGGCGTTGATCCCCGTACGGGCATGTATACGTGTGCGTTTTCGCTTGGCAAGTTGCACTCGGCAGATCTCAATGGTCCGGAGCTTGCACTTTCAGTGGGTTTCAATCCGCTCAATCAGGCGGATAGTGGTTTCGGCGTTGGCTGGTCTTTGACCCTGACCAATTATGACTTGCGCAGCAAAGTCATGACCTTGGCCAACGGTGAACGCTACAAGGCTGTCGAGACGTCTAGCGGCCTGAAGTTCAAGGAAATGAAACTGCAAACAGCAAAGGTGTCAGTCACTGGAGCAGGGCGCTATGAAGTTCGATACAAGGATGGTCGGCGGGAACTGCTCAAAGTGTTGGCCGGTACTCAGGTCGCCGTCGCGGAAAAAATAATCGCGGCGAACGGCGTGAGCATTACGCTGAAACATGAGTTGTTCAACCAGTTTCCCCGTTTGGCCGAAGTCCGTGATGCCACGCGCTGCCTTTTGAAAATTTCTCGTACGGCAGGTCAGGTGACGTTGTCGCGATATCCCGACACCACTTCGAGCTCCAACTTCAGGCTGATCTTGAGAAACAGTCGGGTAACGGCCATCGAGCTTCCGGTGGGTAAAGGTTGGGAACTTGAGTATGAAGTAATCGCTGGGGCCAGCTATGTGCATCGCATCGTCAACCCGCTGCGCGGGGTCGAAATCGTTCGCTACAAGCGGCACGGCCACCGCTTCATCAGCGGTGTGGAACAGACACTGCCGTTTGTTATCGCTCACGATGTCTACCCAGGGCGCGGCCAGCCCAGAGTGTGCAAGACATACACGTACTCCGACCATAACTTCCTTGGACAGGGCCTCCTTCCAGCCAAGGATAGTGAACTGGATCCGCTCTATCTGGCGCCCAGCAACTACGTCTACACCTCGGACGAGCACTTGCTGGTCAGCGGCAAAGTACATACCCGCATTAAACGCACCTACAACAAATTCCATCTGTTGATGGCTGAGGTTACAACCTGTGGCGACGCGCAGATCGCCACCGCCACGGAGTATCATTGTTCCGTTACCAAGCCGTTCAGTGAGCAGGTGGCCCAGTTCCGCATGCCTAAAGTCCATACGGTGACGTACCTCGATCGGCGCACCCAACAGCAGCGTGTGGAAACCACGATCACCGAGTTCGATGGCGAAGGTAACTTGCTCAAGCAGGTTGAGCCCACTGGGGTGACGACTACGACGGAATACTATCCGGCCATTGGCGGGGATAACTGCCCGGAGGATCCGCTGGGCTTTTCCAGGTTCCCGAAAAAGAGGACGGTGACTGCTGCCGCATCGGATGGTGCTTCGACAGTCACGTATTACGACTACGCTTTGCATCCGGCGCTTGAGGGTGCTGAACTGGCCTCTGTGTTACCGGTCGAGGAGCGTTTTTTCGAAGTGGTGGAGGGTGTAGAGGTGTTGCGTTCGAAAACCGCACGCAGCTATCTGAATACGCCCGAGGATCCACTCAAGCATGGAGCCACAAAAGAGCAAAGTGTCACCCTGAATGAAAAAAAAACTGCTATCGAATTTTCCTATGAGCTTGAGGGTGACAGGCTGCGAGTCAGGTCCAGCACGCGCGGATTCGACGGCGTGCTGCAGACCAGTGAGAAGGTGCTTTCGACGCTGACCGGATTACAGGTCTCTGAAGTCGGTGTCGATGGCGAGCACATCGAATATGAATACGATGCAATCGGCCGGGCCGTGGGCAAAACGGTTGCTGCCGGCACCCCCTATGCGGCCGCTACCCGGTGGGCCTATCTGGCCGCCAGCAAACAGCAGCCGGCGACGATGGTGACCACGGATCCTGCTGGCGGCGAGCAAAAAGTCGCCTATGACGGACTGGAACGGGTGATCACCGTTCAGGAAAAGGACTGCGACCATCCCGACAAGGACGGTCTCATTCAGACACGCACGCTTTATTCTGCCCTGCATGATTCGGTCGGTCACAAGGTGAAAGTGACGCTGACTGATTGGCGTGATGGCAAGCCTTATCCGTTCAGTACCCGCTACGAATTCGATTCCTGGGGCCAGGTCAGCAAGACGCTGCACGATGATGGGCGTATCGAACACAGCGAGGCGGATCCGGTGCTTCGCCGGCAAACCAATTGGCTCCAGGGCATGGGCAAGACGATCACCGTCGTCAATGATTTCGGAAAACCGCTGAGTGTCGAAAGCTTCAATGTGAAGAACAAGAGTCTGGGCAAAACCGTTTACACCTATGACGGTTATGGGCGCACAGCCAGCCAGACAGACCCTGTCGGCAACACCAGCCGATATGAGTACGACGTTTTTGACCGAATGACCCGCAATGTCCTGCCCGACGGCAGTAAGGTCGTGACCGAGTACGCCGAGCATAGTGATGAAGGGCTGGCGATCGACATCAGGGTCGGTGACAAAGTGCTGGGCCAGCAAACGTATGACGGTTTGGGGCGGTTGATCCAGAGTACTGTGGGCGGGCGAAAGTCCGAGGCTGGTTATGAAGCGGGCTTCACTCAGCCACAGTGGTACAAGAGCGCTGATGGCAAAAAAACCGAATTCACTTATTTGCGGGAACTGGGCGGTTTGCTGACCGAGCGCAAGGCAGAGGACCTGGTCACAACCATGACCTATGACCCCGTCAGTGGCAAACCCTTGACCTGTACCGAAAGCGGCAGGAGCCGCAGCTTTGCCTATCACCCTTCCGGGCGCCTGAAATCCGAAACGACGAGCTTCGGCGCTGTCACGAAAGCAACGTCCAGTACCTGGTCCCTGCAGGGGCGACCGATCAGCCACGTTGATGTGCTCGGTACCGACAACAGATCTGAATACGATGAGTTCGGCCGCCTTCTATCCGCCTCGCAAGGCTTGCTGACAACCGCGTTCCACTACAACGCCCAGACGGGGATGCTGGAGTGGACGAAAACCGAAGACACCTCGATCAAGCGTCAGATGATCACCCGGTTCGCCTATGACGATATCGGTCGTGAAGCCCGGCGTACATTCGAGATTCAGGGTCAGCCTGACCAGACCCTCGAATCGACTTACACGCTGGCTGGCAAACTGGCGCAGAAAGTGTCCAGACGTGGCACTCAACTCTTACGTGATGAACAGTTCACCTACGACGTGCGCGGGCGCTTGATCCAGTACGACTGTGCTGGCACCCAAAAGCCCCGTGACCCGTATGGCAAGGAAATTATCCAGCAGACGTTCACCTTCGATGCGCTGGACAACATTCTGACCGTGCAGACGAAGTTCCCGCTGGGCGTGAATCTGACCACCTTCAGTTATGACAATCCCGATCCGGTACAGCTCAGCGCAGTCAAACATTCCCATGTCGACTACCCACCGGCAGTGACGCTGGAATACGACGCCAACGGCAGGATGATCAAGGACGACCAGGCGCGAACGCTGGCCTATGACGCGTTCGGACGTCTCGAACAACTGTCCGGCGCAGGCGGTTCAGTCATTCGTGGCTACCATTACGACGGTTTCGACGATCTGGTTGAGCTGTCGCAACCCGACGAGGTTACTACGCAGCGTTACTACTACGCAGGCCGGGTCGCCAATGAGGTGAGTGGTGAAAACTCATCCAGTATCGTGCGTCACGGTGGCGCGCTTGTGGGGCAACAGCAACTCGGTTTGAACGCCGGCTCGCAACTGTTTGGCACCGATCAACAGCAAAGCGTGCTGGCAACACTGGGTAAGGAGCACCTCACCGATTGCGCCTACAGTCCTTATGGGCACCGTCCTGCCGACGGCGGATTGTTCAGCCTGGCGGGGTTCAACGGCGAGCAACTGGATCCGGTTACCGGGTTGTATCTGCTGGGCAATGGTTATAGGGCCTATAGCCCGACACTGATGCGCTTTCTTTGCCCCGATAGCATGAGTCCGTTCGGTGCGGGCGGACTAAATGCCTACAGTTATTGCCTGGGCGACCCGGTCAATCGGGTTGACCCTACCGGGCATGTCTCCTGGCAATCGATCCTGGGCATCGGCCTCAGTATTCTCGGCATTGTTGCCAGCGTGGTAACGATGGGTGCGGCGACGCCATGGGCAGTGACGGCACTGGGGCTGGCGGTTGCTTCAGGCCTGGCGGGTATTGCCAGCGAGGTGGTCAATGAACTCGCACCGGGTTCTCAGGCGGGCGAGATATTGGGCTGGATCAGTTTTGGTCTCGGGCTGGCTTCGGTGGGGGCAGGGCTGGCAGCTGGTGCCAAAGCGGGCATCAATGCTGGCAGGAAACTGGCTGGCGCCTTCAAGCAAGGCCTGAGTAGTAAAGGCTCCAAAGCAGCCGGTCGAGAGATGGCCCGAGGTATGATCAAGGGCAAGGGAAACAAGGCGGCGGCCAAGGCTAAGGCGAAGGCCAGCGCGGCCGTTCAGGAAGAGGCCGAAAAACCATGGTCACTCGTCAGGGTCAATCCCAAAAATAACATGCTTGAGAAAAGGGGGCTTACGGGCTTGCTTGAAAAGGCCGAAACCTTCATGCAGCACATTGAGGCGGGTAACTCCCCAACGTCTTCTGCAGCGCTGATTCATGCCGAATACACGCCCATGTATGGCCCATCCGGATCAGCATCAAAGTCGATGCATCTCTATCTGTCGAAAGGAGACCGAATATATATGACCGAAAACGCTAAGGAGCGGATCGCGGTCATCGACCAGCTGGGTGGTCATAGGTAAAGGACAAACAATAAGCTTGGAGCACGCAATGAAACGATACATAGCGAAAGCAGGAGCACTCAAGGTCCGGCTACGATTAGAACATTGCGCTTGCCGGTTTTGCGAACGCGCGACGGGCGTGCCGTTCCAGTGCCCACTCGACATGTTCCCTGACCAACTCTGACGGATAATCCCGTCGCGCCTTCAACGCTTCCAGCACCGGAATCGTTGAAGGCGCATTTCCCAGTCCAACCGCCAGATTGCGCAACCAGCGCTCATACCCGGCGCGCCGCAATGGCGAACCTTCGGTGCTGCTTAGAAACTTCTCTTCATCCCACAAAAACAACTCGGCCAACTGTGCGTTATCCAGATTGTGCCGTGGCTTGAAATCGTTTTCCCCGGTCGGCCGGGCGAAACGGTTCCACGGGCAGACGATCTGGCAATCGTCGCAGCCAAACACGCGATTGCCAATCAACGGCCGCAACTCTTCGGGAATTGCGGTTTTCAGCTCGATGGTCAGATAGGAAATGCAGCGCCGCGCGTCCAGCACATAGGGGCCGACGAAGGCGTTGGTCGGGCAGATATCCAGACACGCAGTGCAACGGCCGCAATGTTCGCTGCTATGCGGTTCATCCACCGGCAACGGCAGGTCGACGAACAACTCACTGAGGAAGAAATAACTGCCGGCCTTGCGATTCAGTACAAGGGTGTTTTTGCCGATCCAGCCCAGCCCGGCCTGTTCGGCGATGGCTTTTTCCAGCACTGGCGCACTGTCGACAAAGGCACGAAAACCGAACGGGCCGATCTCTGCCTGGATCCTGTCGGCCAATTGTTGAACACGTTTACGGATCAATTTGTGGTAATCGCGGCCCAAGGCATAACGCGACACGTAAGCCTTTTCCGGTTCAGCCAGGCGTTTGGCCATTTCGGTATCGCCTGGCAGGTAGTCCATGCGCAGGGAAACCACGCGCAACGTGCCCGGCACCAGCTCGTCGGGGTGCGAGCGTTTGCTGCCATGGGCGCCCATGTAGTCCATTTCGCCGTGATAGCCGGCCTCAAGCCAGCGCTGTAGATGCTGCTCGTGCTCGGCCAGGTCCAGACCGCTGATGCCGACTTGCTGGAAGCCCAGCTCGCGGCCCCAATCCTTGATCGATTGGGCGAGGGCGGGCAGGTCTGTGGTGATGGCGGACATGAGGCGAGAGAAACCGGAGCTGAGGTGCGTATAATTCTGCCAGACATCGGAGCCCGAAGACGCATGCCGCAGACGAAAGATGAATTCCCCGACGCGCTGTACCGCGCCGCGCAGGTGCGCGAACTCGACGCGCGGCTGATCGCCGCCGGCACGCCGGGCTTCGAATTGATGCAGCGCGCCGCCCGCGCGACGTGGCGCGCACTGGTGCGCAAGTGGCCGGCAGCGAACGAACTGACGGTGCTTGCCGGGCACGGCAACAACGCTGGCGACGGTTATCTGGTGGCCGGGCTGGCGCTGCGGGCCGGTTGGACGGTGCGCGTTCTCGCCGTCGGCGATCCGCAGCGTTTGCAGGGCGATGCCGCACTGGCCCATGCCGAATCCGTAGCTGACGGTGTTGTGGTGCAATGCTGGCAGGCGCAGAGCGAGCTGCGCGGTGTCGTCCTCGATGCCTTGCTCGGCACAGGTCTGAGCGGCGAAGTGCGCGAGCCGTATGCATCGGCGATCAAGGCGATCAACGCCTGCGGTTTGCCGGTAGCGGCGGTCGATATTCCGTCAGGGCTATGTGCCGATACCGGACGTGAACTGGGCGTCGCGGTCCACGCCGATCTAACGGTGACATTCATTGCTATGAAGATCGGGCTGTTGACTGGCGACGCGGCGGATCAAATCGGCGAACTGGTCTTCAACGACTTGCAAGCCACCGACGAAATTTTCAGTGACATTCCCGTCTGCGCTCATCGCCTGAGCGCCGCTAATCTCCCAGCACTTGCGCCGCGTGCGCCGACCTCGCACAAGGGGCGCTTTGGTCATGTGTTGCTGATCGGCGGCGATCACGGGTTCGGCGGAGCGATTCTGCTCAGCACGGAAATGGCCTTGCGCGGCGGCGCGGGCATGGTTTCGCTGGCGACTCGCCCAGAGCATGTGCCGGCGGCGCTGACTCGGGTGCCGGAGGCGATGGCGCTCGGCACCTCGTCAGCCAATCAACTGATGGGTCTGCTGGAAAAGGTTTCGGTATTGGTGATCGGGCCGGGACTCGGTCAGGCCAGTTGGGGCCGTGCCCTGCTGTCGGCTGCCGCCAATGCACCATCGCCGCAGGTGTGGGACGCTGACGCGTTGAACCTGCTGGCCAGCGATTTTGTCCAGTTGCCCAAGGATTGCGTGATCACCCCGCATCCGGGTGAAGCGGCGCGCTTGCTTGACATCAGTACCGCCGAGGTGCAGGCCGATCGCCCGGCCGCTGCTCTGGCGTTGAGCAAAAAGTATTCAGCGGTAGTGGTTCTGAAAGGTGCCGGCAGTCTGATCGCCCATCCAGACGGACGTCTGGCCCTCTGTCATCAGGGCCATCCGGCGATGGCCACGGGCGGGTTGGGTGATGTGCTGGCCGGTCTCACCGGCGCATTGCTGGCCCAAGGCATGGACGCGTTCGATGCGGCATGCCTGGCCGTCTGGCTGCACGCCAACGCGGGTATGCAACAAGGCAAATTCGGCCGTGGGCTGGCGGCCAGTGATCTGATTCCAGCCATTCGTCAGTTGTTGGAGGAGCAAGCACCGTGTCTGAAGTAACCCTGTACCTGGCCGATGAACAGGCGATGAGCGACTTTGGCGCACGGATCGCCCGCGTCACCCAGGGCCATGGCCTGATTTTTCTCGAAGGCAATCTGGGTATGGGCAAAACCACCCTGTCGCGGGGCATCATTCGCGGTTTGGGGCATGTTGGCTCGGTAAAAAGTCCGACCTTCACTTTGGTCGAGCCCTACGAGATCGGTGACATTCGTGCCTTCCACTTCGACCTCTATCGCCTGGTCGATCCCGAGGAGCTGGAGTTTCTCGGCATCCGTGACTACTTCGAAGACGATGCCCTGTGCCTGATCGAGTGGCCCGATAAAGGTGCAGGCTTTTTGCCAAAGCCCGACCTGACCATTACCATTAGCCCGCAAGACAGCGGGCGTTCGCTGAAAATTTTAGCCCAGGGCTCGCGTGGCGAGGCCTGGTGTGCCGCTTTGGCATTGGAATCCAATTAAATGATGGGGTTTGGTATGCGCTTTCGCGCGTTGGTGGCTGCCGCTGGACTGATGTTGATGGCAGTAACCGTCAACGCTGTGGCCGATTCAAAGGTCAACAGCGTGCGCCTGTGGCGGGCGCCGGACAACACGCGACTGGTCTTTGACCTCAGCGGCCCGGTGCAGCACAGCGTTTTCACCCTGACAGCCCCGGACCGGCTGGTAATCGACATAAACGGCGCCACCCTCGGCGCGCCGTTGAACGTGCAGACCGCGAACACGCCGATCACTGCGATGCGCTCGGCCCAGCGCACCCCGACCGACCTGCGCGTGGTCATCGACCTGAAAAAAGCCGTCACCCCGAAAAGCTTCTCGCTGGCGCCGAACGCGCAGTATGGCAACCGTCTGGTGGTCGATCTGTTCGACAACCCGGCCGATGCCGCGCCGCCGCCGGCGCCGACGCCATCGGTGGCGACCGTGCCGGCAGTGCCGGTGACCCCGACCGAACCGGCGATCAAGCTGCCGCCAGCCCCGGCCGGCAAGCGCGACATTATCGTGGTGATCGACGCCGGTCACGGTGGCGAAGACCCGGGCGCGTCCGGTTCGCGCGGCCAGCGTGAGAAAGACGTGGTACTGCAGATCGCTCGCGAGTTGCAGCGTCAGGTCAACGGCATGAAAGGCTTCCGCGCCGAGCTGACCCGTACCGGCGACTACTTCATTCCATTGCGCGGGCGTACCGAAATCGCCCGCAAGAAGGGCGCCGACCTGTTCGTCTCGATCCACGCCGACGCCGCGCCGTCCGCAGCCGCGTTCGGTGCGTCGGTGTTCGCCCTCTCTGATCGTGGCGCTACGTCCGAGACTGCCCGTTGGCTGGCCGACAGTGAAAACCGTTCCGACCTGATTGGCGGTGCCGGCAACGTCAGCCTCGACGACAAGGATCGTATGCTGGCGGGCGTGTTGCTCGACCTGTCGATGACTGCGTCGCTGACTTCCAGCCTCAACGTCGGGCAAAAGGTGCTGACCAACATCGGTCGCGTTACGCCGCTGCACAAACAACGTGTGGAACAAGCCGGGTTCATGGTGCTGAAATCGCCGGACATCCCGTCGATCCTAGTCGAAACCGGCTTCATCTCCAATGCCAACGAAGCGAACAAACTGTCCGCATCGAGCCACCAGCAAGCGCTGGCCCGTTCGATCAGCAGCGGCGTGCGCCAGTTCTTCCAGCAGAATCCGCCACCGGGCACTTACATTGCCTGGCTGCGTGATTCCGGCAAGATCGCCCAAGGCCCGCGCGACCACCGTGTCGGCCCGGGGGAAACCCTGGCGATGATCGGCGTGCGCTATCAGGTCTCGCCGGCCACCTTGCGTGCTGCAAACAACCTGAAAAGTGACGAGTTGAAAGTCGGTCAGCACCTGACCATTCCAGGCACCGAACTGGCGTCCAAAGAATGAACCAGGTAATGAACACGGCGCGCATCGAGCTGCTCAGCCCGCGGCTGGCGAACCAGATTGCCGCCGGTGAGGTGGTTGAGCGCCCGGCTTCGGTGATCAAGGAGTTGCTGGAAAACAGCCTCGACTCCGGCGCCAAGCGTATCGATGTCGATGTCGAGCAGGGCGGCGTCAAGCTGCTGCGCGTGCGCGATGACGGCAGCGGTATTTCTGCCGATGACCTGCCGCTGGCCTTGGCCCGTCACGCCACCAGCAAGATTCGCAACCTCGAAGACCTCGAGCAGGTGATGAGCCTGGGTTTCCGTGGCGAGGCGCTGGCGTCGATCAGCTCCGTGGCGCGTCTGACCCTGACCTCGCGCACCCGCGATGCCGATCAGGCCTGGCAGGTCGAGACCGAAGGCCGGGACATGGCGCCGCGCGTGCAGCCGGCGGCGCATCCGGTCGGCACTTCGGTGGAAGTCCGCGACCTGTTCTTCAACACCCCGGCCCGGCGCAAATTTCTCAAGACCGAAAAAACCGAATTCGATCACTTGCAAGAAGTGATCAAGCGTCTGGCGCTGGCGCGCTTCGACGTGGCTTTTCATCTGCGCCACAACGGGAAGACCATCCTCAGCCTGCACGAGGCCCACGATGATGCAGCCCGCGCCCGGCGTGTGGCGGCGATTTGCGGTTCGGGTTTCCTTGAGCAGGCGCTGCCGATCGAGATCGAACGCAATGGCTTGCACCTGTGGGGCTGGGTCGGTTTGCCGACGTTCAACCGTAGCCAGGCTGACTTGCAGTATTTCTTCGTAAACGGCCGAGCAGTGCGCGACAAACTGGTGGCCCATGCGGTACGTCAGGCTTATCGCGACGTGCTGTTCAATGGCCGTCACCCGACGTTTGCGCTGTTTTTCGAAGTCGATCCAGCGGCGGTCGACGTCAACGTGCACCCGACCAAACACGAAGTGCGCTTCCGTGACGGGCGCATGGTGCATGACTTCCTTTATGGCACCTTGCATCGTGCATTGGGCGATGTACGGCCGGAAGATCAGCTTGCCGGTTCGGTGACCACGGCGATCGTTCGGCCGAGCGGGATCGAGGCGGGCGAATTCGGCCCACAGGGCGAGATGCGTCTGGCCGCCAATGCGCTGCTGGAGCAGCCGCAGGCGCAACCGGCGTTCAACACGTCATCCGGGGCCAGCGCTGGCGGCGCTTATCAGTATCAATACACGCCGCGTCCGCAATCGGCGCTGCCCGCTGCCGAGGCTCAAGCCGCTTACAAAGAGTTTTTCGCGCCGCTGCCTGAAGCCAATGCCAGCGCGCTGCCAACCGGTCAGGAAGATATCCCGCCGCTCGGCTATGCACTGGCGCAGCTCAAGGGCATCTATATTTTGTCCGAGAACGCCCATGGCCTGGTGCTGGTGGACATGCATGCCGCCCACGAGCGAATCATGTACGAGCGCCTGAAGATCGCCATGGCCAGCGAAGGTCTCAGTAGCCAGCCGTTGCTGGTGCCGGAGTCGCTGGCCGTGAGTCAGCGCGAGGCCGATTGTGCTGAAGAACACGCCGCTTGGTTTCAGCGCCTTGGTTTTGAATTGCAGCGCCTGGGGCCGGAAACCCTGGCGATCCGGCAGATTCCCGCATTGCTCAAGCAGGCCGAAGCCAATCGACTGGTCGGCGACGTGCTTTCGGATTTGATGGAGTACGGCACCAGCGACCGTATCCAGGCGCACCTCAACGAATTGCTCGGCACCATGGCCTGCCACGGCGCGATCCGCGCCAACCGGCGTCTGGCCCTGCCGGAAATGAACGGCCTGCTGCGTGATATGGAAAACACTGAGCGCAGCGGTCAATGCAACCATGGCCGACCGACCTGGACCCAGCTGGGTCTGGACGATCTGGACAAACTGTTCCTGCGCGGTCGTTGATGAGCCAGCTTCCTCCAGCGATTTTCCTGATGGGCCCGACCGCTGCGGGCAAGACCGATCTGGCCATCGAGCTGACCAAGGTGCTGCCGTGCGAATTGATCAGTGTCGATTCGGCGCTGGTCTACCGCGGCATGGACATCGGCACGGCCAAACCTTCGAAAGAACTGCTCGCCGAATATCCGCACCGGCTGATCGACATTCTCGATCCTGCTGAAGCGTATTCCGCTGCCGATTTTCGTCGCGACGCGTTGCAGGCCATGGCCGAGATCACTGGGCGAGGAAAGATCCCGCTGCTGGTCGGCGGCACCATGCTCTATTACAAGGCTCTGGTCGAAGGTCTGGCGGACATGCCGGCGGCCGATCCCGAGGTCCGTGCGCAGATCGAGGAAGAAGCTGCACGCCTCGGCTGGCAAGCCCTGCACGATCAACTGGCGCAAATCGATCCGGTGTCGGCGGCGCGCATTCATCCCAATGATCCGCAGCGCTTGAGTCGGGCACTGGAAGTGTATCGAGTCAGCGGGCAGAGCATGACCGCCCTGCGCGAGCAACAATCTGCGCAAAGTACTGAAGCAGCCGCTTCGGGACGCCAACAATTGCCCTATACTGTCGCGAACCTGGCCATTGCTCCGGCGAATCGTCAGGTTCTGCACCAGCGAATTGAACAAAGATTCACAAATATGTTGGAACAGGGATTCATCGACGAGGTCGTAGCCCTGCGTAAAAGAAGTGACCTGCATTCGGGGTTGCCGTCTATACGTGCGGTAGGCTACCGCCAAGTCTGGGATTACCTGGACGGCAAGCTGACATTGGCCCAGATGCAGGAGCGGGGCATCATCGCCACGCGCCAATTGGCCAAACGCCAGTTTACCTGGCTGCGCAGCTGGGACGATTTGCACTGGCTGGACAGTCTTGATTGCGACAATCTGCCACGCGCCTTGAAATACCTTGGGACCATCTCCATATTGAGCTGAGTCCTTGCAATTGCCGTCTATCCTTGGGGGTGTGACGGCCGAAGCCATCTGAATTTACCTGTTTTTATTATTGAATCCTTAAAGGAGTGCGGCACATGTCAAAAGGGCATTCGCTACAAGACCCTTACCTGAACACTTTACGTAAAGAGAAAGTCGGGGTTTCCATTTACCTGGTCAACGGTATCAAGCTGCAGGGGACGATCGAGTCGTTCGACCAGTTCGTGATCCTGCTGAAAAACACCGTAAGCCAGATGGTCTACAAACACGCTATCTCGACCGTCGTGCCGGTTCGTCCAATTCGTCTGCCTAGCGCAACCGAAAACGAACAGGGCGATGCCGATGCAGCGCCGGGTAACGCCTGATAGGAGTCTCCTTTGTTCTTTGAGCGCCACGGTGGTGGTGAACGAGTCATCCTCGTTCACTTGGATGGACAGGACCCTGAGGCGCGCGAAGATCCGCAGGAGTTTCAGGAGTTGGCAAATTCGGCTGGCGCCGAGACCGTCGCGTTTTTTAACGTGCCGCGTCATCGGCCAACCGCCAAATATCTGATCGGCAGCGGCAAGGTCGAGGAACTGCGCGACCTGGTCAAGGCTGAAGAAGCCGATCTGGTGATTTTCAATCACATCCTCACGCCCAGTCAGGAACGCAACCTCGAACGTGTTTTCGAGTGTCGCGTGATCGACCGCACCGGGCTGATTCTCGATATTTTTGCCCAACGCGCACGCACCCATGAGGGCAAGCTGCAGGTCGAACTGGCCCAGCTTGACCACATGAGCACGCGGCTGGTTCGCGGCTGGACTCACCTTGAACGTCAGGGTGGCGGTATCGGTATGCGCGGTCCGGGCGAAACCCAGCTGGAAACCGACCGCCGTCTGCTGCGGGTTCGCCTGCGTCAGATCAAGGGGCGGCTGGAGAAGGTGCGCAGTCAGCGCGAGCAGTCGCGCCGTGGCCGTTCCCGTGCGGACATTCCTACCGTTTCGCTGGTGGGCTACACCAACGCGGGCAAATCGACACTCTTCAACAACGTGACGAAGTCCGAGGTGTATGCGGCCGATCAACTGTTCGCCACGCTCGACCCGACCCTGCGCCGGCTGGAGCTTGACGACCTCGGTCCGATCGTCCTCGCCGATACCGTGGGCTTCATTCGTCACCTGCCACACAAGCTGGTCGAGGCATTTCGGTCTACGCTCGAAGAGTCGAGCAATTCCGACCTGCTGTTGCACGTGATCGATGCGGCCGAACCGGATCGCATGTTGCAGATCGAGCAGGTGATGGTGGTGCTGGGCGAGATTGGTGCACAGGACTTGCCGATCCTCGAGGTCTATAACAAACTCGATTTGCTTGAAGGCGTCGAGCCGCAGATCCAGCGTGATGCCGATGGCAAGCCGCAACGGGTCTGGCTCTCGGCGCGCGATGGCAGCGGTCTGGAATTGCTTGAACAGGCCATCGCCGAGCTGCTCGGCAGTGATCTGTTCGTCGGTACCTTGCGCTTGCCGCAACGCTTCGCTCGGCTGCGTGCGCAGTTCTTCGAACTCGGGGCGGTGCAGAAAGAAGAATACGATGAAGAAGGTGTCAGCCTGCTGGCCGTTCGTTTGCCCCGGATCGAGTTGAATCGATTGGTAAGCCGCGAAGGATTGCAGCCGATGGAATTCATCGAGCAACACACTTTGCAATAAAAGCCTGACAAAGCGGTTGTGCCGCAACGGCAGGCATTCTGTAGCATTGGTCGGCGCGCCGTGGGTGCGTCTTTGCTTTATCAGATGGAGAGCGCTATGGCTTGGAATGAGCCGGGTGGCAACTCGAATAATCAGGATCCCTGGGGTGGCAAGCGCCGCAATAACGGCGACCGCAAGGGGCCACCGGATCTCGACGAGGCCTTCCGAAAGCTGCAGGAAAGCCTGAACGGGTTGTTCGGTGGTGGTAAGAAACGCGGTGATGACGGCGGCGGGTCGGGGCGCAGCAGTGGCGGCTTCGGCGGTCTGCTCGGCATCGGCCTGGTCGTGCTCGCGGCTGTCTGGCTGTACAGCGCGGTCTACGTGGTGGACGAGCAGGAGCAAGCCGTGGTGCTGCGCTTCGGCAAGTACTACGAGACTGTCGGCCCGGGCCTGAACATCTACTTCCCGCCGATCGACAAGAAGTACATGGAGAACGTGACGCGTGAGCGTGCGTACACCAAGCAGGGCCAGATGTTGACTGAAGACGAGAACATCGTCGAAGTGCCGCTGACCGTGCAGTACAAGATCAGCAACCTGCAGGATTTCGTGCTGAACGTCGATCAGCCGGAAATCAGCCTGCAGCACGCGACTGAAAGTGCGCTGCGTCACGTGGTCGGTTCCACCGCCATGGATCAGGTGCTGACCGAAGGTCGTGAATTGATGGCCAGCGAAATCAAGGAGCGTCTGCAACGCTTCCTCGATACCTATCGCACCGGTATCACCGTCACCCAGGTGAACGTACAGAGCGCAGCGGCACCGCGTGAAGTGCAGGAAGCCTTCGATGACGTGATCCGCGCCCGTGAAGACGAGCAGCGTTCGCGCAACCAGGCCGAAACCTACGCCAACGGCGTGGTGCCGGAAGCCCGTGGTCAGGCCCAGCGCATCATCGAAGATGCCAACGGTTATCGCGACGAGACCATCTCGCGCGCCAAGGGTGAGGCCGATCGCTTCACCAAACTGGTCGCCGAGTATCGCAAGGCACCTGAAGTCACCCGCGAGCGTCTGTACCTGGACACCATGCAGGAAGTCTTCAGCAACACCAGCAAGGTCCTTGTGACCGGCAACAAGAACGGCCAGAGCAATCTGCTCTACCTGCCGTTGGACAAGATGATCCAGAACAGTTCGGGTAATGCACCGGTGACCGGTTCGGCCGCCAGCAACAACACGGACGTCACGCCGCATGTCACCGACGTGCCGCAGACGCGTACAAGGGAGACCCGCTGATGAGCAATAAATCGCTGATCGCCCTGATCGTTGGCGTCGTTGTGGTACTGGTGGGCTGGAATTGCTTCTACATCGTCGCTCAGACCGAGCGCGCGGTGCTGCTGCAATTCGGTCGTGTGGTTCAGGCCGATGTCCAGCCGGGTCTGCATGTGAAGGTGCCTTACGTCAACCAGGTGCGCAAATTCGACGCGCGTCTGCTGACGCTGGATGCACCGACGCAGCGCTTCCTGACTCTGGAAAAGAAAGCCGTGATGGTCGATGCCTACGCCAAGTGGCGGGTGAAAGATGCCGAGCGCTTCTACACCGCGACTTCGGGTCTGAAGCAGATCGCCGACGAGCGTTTGTCCCGTCGTCTCGAATCGGGCCTGCGTGACCAGTTCGGCAAGCGCACCCTGCACGAAGTGGTGTCGGGTGAGCGTGATGCGCTGATGGCTGACATCACTGCGTCGCTGAACAAGATGGCGGAAAAAGAGCTGGGTATCGAAGTCGTCGATGTCCGGGTCAAGGCCATCGATCTGCCGAAGGAAGTGAACCGCAGTGTGTTCGAACGTATGAGCACCGAGCGTGAGCGTGAAGCTCGCGAGCACCGCGCCAAGGGTAACGAGCTGGCCGAAGGCATCCGTGCCGACGCTGATCGTCAACGCCGCGTGCTGCTGGCCGAAGCCTATCGTGAATCCGAAGAGGTTCGCGGTGACGGTGACGCCCAGGCTGCTGCGATCTACTCCAAGGCCTACGGCCAGGATCAGGAGTTCTACGGTTTCTACCGTAGCCTGCGTGCCTACCGTGAAAGCTTCGCGAACAAATCCGACGTCCTGGTCCTCGACCCAAGCAGCGACTTCTTCCGTTATCTGGAAAAAGCCAAACCTTGATACGACGTTGACCTGAATCAGTCCGCCCGGCGGCTAAAACCTCGGGCGGGGTGATCCTTTCGGAAAACGTGTGTATGATGCGGCAGCCGGGAAATTCCCGGCTTTTTTGCGTCTGCACGTTTGATTGCTATTTTTGTTGCAGACGTCGGGTTTGAATAGCCCGAGCGTTTTTCGAGGAAAGTGATGGGCGAAGCCGCCAGCCGGCCTTTCGCTGCGTCGTTCATGCGCGTGCGTTTTGAACGCCCCGATCATTTTCTGCTTCACTCAAGGCTCGCCCTCGTGCTGGCCGCCCGGATCAAAGGGGAATGGCGTAATGGCAACGGTAGACCGCTGGCTGCTGCCAGATGGCATCGAAGAAGTACTGCCACCGGAGGCGGCGCGCATTGAAGTTGCGCGTCGTCAGGTGTTGGATCTGTTCCAGAGCTGGGGTTACGAGTTCGTCGTGACTCCCCATATCGAGTACCTGGAATCCCTGCTGACCGGCGCGGGCCAGGACCTGGATCTGCGTACCTTCAAGGTCATCGACCCGCAATCGGGCCGGCAGATGGGTTTCCGTGCCGACATCACGCCGCAAGTGGCGCGCATCGATGCGCACACCCTGCGTCGCGAAGGCCCGAGCCGTCTGTGCTACGCCGGCAGCGTCCTGCATGCCCAGCCGCGTGCATTGTCGTCCTCGCGCAGCCCGATCCAGCTGGGCGCCGAGCTGTACGGCGACGCCAGCCCGAGCAGCGACGTCGAAGTCATCAGCCTGATGCTGGCCATGCTGCAACTGGCCGATGTGCCGGACGTGCACATGGACCTCGGCCATGTCGGCATCTACCGTGGTCTGGCGCGTGCCGCTGGTCTGTCCGGTGAAGTCGAGCAGCAGTTGTTCGATGCCCTGCAGCGCAAGGCCATCGATGAAGTGATTACCCTGACCGAAGGCCTGCCGGCTGATCTGTCGGGCATGCTGCGCGCACTGGTTGATCTGTGTGGCGGCCGTGAAGTGTTGAGCGCTGCCCGCGAGCGTCTGGCCAATGCGCCGGCGCCGGTGCTGGCGGCGCTGGAAGATCTGCTGGCGATCGCCGAGCGTCTTTCCGTGCGCTTCCCGCAGCTGCCGCTGTATTTCGACCTCGGCGAGTTGCGCGGCTACCACTACCACACCGGTGTGGTGTTCGCGGTGTTCGTGCCGGGCGTTGGCCAGTCCATCGCTCAGGGCGGTCGTTACGATGACATCGGTGCCGACTTCGGTCGCGCCCGTCCGGCGACTGGTTTCTCTACCGATTTGAAAACCCTGGTGACCCTGGGGCGTGCTGAGATCGAGCTACCGTCTGGCGGTATCTGGATGCCTGACAGTACGGATGCGGCACTCTGGCAGCAGGTTTGCCAGTTGCGCAGTGAGGGTCAGCGTGTCGTTCAGGCCTTGCCTGGACAACCTTTGGCCGCCGCCCGTGATGCGGACTGCGACCGGCAATTGATTCAGCAGAACGGGCTTTGGCAAGTATCGCCACTGGCTTCTTGAGTTTTCCTGCCGGCCATCGCCGGCACCAAGTTTGCGCGAATGAGGACAAGTGTTATGGGTAAGAATGTCGTAGTCCTGGGCACCCAGTGGGGTGATGAGGGCAAAGGCAAGATCGTTGATCTGCTGACCGAACATGCTGCCGCCGTAGTGCGCTACCAGGGTGGCCACAACGCGGGTCACACGCTGGTGATCGACGGCGAGAAAACCGTCTTGCACCTGATTCCGTCGGGCGTGCTGCGCGAAGGCGTGCAATGCCTGATCGGCAACGGCGTGGTGGTTGCACCTGACGCTCTGCTGCGCGAGATCACCAAGCTGGAAGAGAAAGGCGTACCGGTGCGCGAGCGCCTGCGTATCAGCCCGTCCTGCCCGCTGATCCTGTCCTTCCACGTCGCGCTGGACCAGGCCCGTGAAAAGGCCCGTGGCGAGCTGAAGATCGGTACTACCGGTCGCGGCATCGGCCCGGCTTACGAAGACAAGGTTGCCCGTCGTGGCCTGCGTGTCGGCGACCTGCTGAACATGCCGCGCTTCGAAGACAAGCTGCGTGAACTGGTGGACTACCACAACTTCATGCTGGTCGGTTACTACAAAGAGCCAGCCATCGAGTTCGAAAAGACCCTGGCCGAGTGCAAGGAATACGCTGAGCTGCTCAAGCCGCTGATGCTCGACGTGACCGCTGAGCTGCACGACCTGCGTCGTGCCGGCAAGGACATCATGTTTGAAGGCGCGCAAGGTTCTTTGCTCGACATCGACCACGGCACCTACCCGTACGTGACCAGCTCCAACACCACCGCTGGCGGCGTGGCGACTGGTTCGGGCGTGGGTCCGATGTTCCTCGACTACATCCTGGGCATCACCAAGGCTTACACCACTCGCGTCGGTTCCGGCCCGTTCCCGACCGAGCTGTTCGACGAAGTTGGTGCGCACCTGGCCAAGCAAGGTCACGAGTTCGGCGCCACCACTGGCCGCGCCCGTCGTTGCGGCTGGTTCGACGCCGTCATCCTGCGTCGCGCTATCGATGTGAACAGCATCTCGGGCATCTGCCTGACCAAGCTGGACGTACTCGACGGCCTGGAAACCATCAACATCTGCGTCGGCTACAAAGACGCGCAGGGCAATGCCGTTGCGCCGACCGATGCTGACAGCTACGTCGGCCTGCAGCCGGTGTACGAAGAAGTGCCGGGCTGGAGCGAATCGACCGTGGGTGCCAAGACCCTGGAAGAGCTGCCGGCCAATGCTCGTGCCTACATCAAACGCGTTGAAGAGTTGATCGGCGCGCCGATCGACATTATTTCGACGGGCCCGGACCGCAACGAAACCATCGTTCTGCGTCATCCGTTCGCTTGATAAGTCGTTGATGTAAAAAACAAAGGCCCCTTAATCGGGGCCTTTGTCGTTTATGCCTGTTGGACGGCATGACCTTTGCTGTGAATCTGTCTACAAGAGTGCCATCAAATTAATGGCGTCAGAAGTAGAGGGATTTAAAGTGTCAGCCGTTCTCTCACTGTTACAAAGCCGTTTGTTGCGGCCGGTGTTCGTTACCCTTGGTATCGCCCTTTTGGTGCAGGTGTTGGTGGCGGTTGCCCTGACGCGGAGCACGGTCACGGCGCTCGAAGCCGATCTGGCCGTGCGCCTGGGCGCCGACAGCCAGAAGCTCTCCGGTGAGCTGGAACAGGCCGGGCGTGAAGTCACTTCGAGTCTTGATGCGCTGTCAGCCAGTACTCGTCAGCGCCTCACGGCTGGCCTGTCCGCGCGCTTAAAGGAAGAGCAGGCGCAACTGCGGGCGACGCTGGAAAAGGATCTGAAGGATTCGGCCAACGACATGGCGCAGTTGCTTGCATCCGTAGCGCCGCGTGCGATGTGGGACAGCGACGTGCCGACGCTGTCGGAGTTCGCTCGTCGCGCCCAGCGCAATCCCAACGTGCTGTTCGTGGTGTATGACGACGCCACTGGCCAGCATCTGACCCGTTATCTCAACCGTGAAAACCCGATCAACAAGGCCTTGCTCGAAAAAGGTCAGGGCGAGCGTGCGCTGGATAAGGTGCTGGATGCGGCGAAAAACGATCCTTCGGTTTACTACCTCGAAGCCTCGATCAATCCCAATGGCGTGGAAATCGGCAAAGTGCTGATGGGCGTGTCCACGGCCTCGGTGGAAACCGATCTGGCCGAGCTCGACAAGCGCTTCCTGGCGCTGATTGCCAGCAGCGATCAATTGGTCGGCGACAGCCTCAAAGGCGCGGCGGCGGACAGTGCCAAAGCGATGCAGGCGCGCCTGCAATCGGCGCAGGGCACCGCTGGCGAAATGAAAGCCAACACTGCGCAAACCGTTCAAGACGCTGCCGCGACACTGCGCTGGCGTATCGGCCTTGGCCTGGCACTGGTCGGTTGCGGCGTCCTGCTGTTGCTGGCCGTGGTGCTCGGTCATCGTGTGGTCAATCGTCTGAAAATGCTCAATGCGGCGATGGACGATCTGGCAGCGGGCGAGGGCGATCTGACCAAGCGTGTGCAGATCAACAGCAAGGATGAAATCGGCGACATGGCTTCGGCGGTCAATCGCTTTGTGGATAAATTGCAGCCGATCGTACGCGAGGCGGGCGATGTCGCTCAGCGCACTGGCGTGGAAATCGGCGCGATGACTTTGCGCAACGCTGGCGCCGATGCGGCTGCCGGAATGCAGCGCGATGAAGTTGCAGAAAGCCTTCGCGCGCTGTCGCAAATGGCAGACGAGGCGCAGTCGGAAAGTCAGGCAATGCAGGCGGCGCTGAAGCAGGTTGTCGATATTCGTCAGGCCACCGATGAGAACACCCGGACTTCGGCGAAAGTTGGCAGCCTGATCGAAGCGCTGGCCGGGCAGGTCGATACCGGGGCGAAGGTTATCGAGCGACTGGCGCAGCAGAGCGAGCAGATCGAGGTGGTGTTGACGGTGATTCACGGCATCGCCGAACAGACCAACCTGCTGGCATTGAACGCTGCGATCGAGGCGGCGCGCGCCGGTGAAACCGGGCGTGGGTTTGCCGTGGTCGCGGATGAAGTGCGTGCACTGGCGAGCAAAACGCAGAGCTCGACGGGTGATATTCAAGCGCACATCGTTGCTCTGCAACAGGGCGCACGTGAGGCAGTCGAGGCGATTGGTCAGGCCGGACGGCAGGCCAGCGAAGGTTTGCTGGTCTTGCGCGACAGTGCGCGGTTGCAGCAGTCGGTGCAGGCTTCGGTTGAGCAGGTGCACGCGGCGATCGGTCTGGCGACGCAAGCAGCAGCGCATCAGGCGCAGGGTGCACAGGCAGTGCGTGGGCGCGTCGAAACGATTCATGCGCAGGCCGAGAAAGCGGCGCAGGCAGTGGTGGAAACCACGGCCAGTGGCAAGGTGCTGGATGGTCTGGCGGCGCAATTGAAAGCCAGCCTGGGGCAGTTCCGCGCTTAGTGGTATCCGGGCTGGCCTCTTCGCGAGCAGGCTCGCTCCCACAGGGAAACTCAACCCATTGTGAGAGCGAGCCTGCTCGCGAATACGGTATCAGCGGCTCAGATACATCCGTGTTGTCAGCAGATAAACCGGCAACCCCGAGACCACAATCAACAACGCCGCATAAGGCGCCGCCGCGGCAAACTCGACATTCGCTGTATGCGCCCAGACTTCGGTCGCCAATGTATTGAGTCCGG
Source organism: Pseudomonas sp. Sample_21 (assembly GCF_004307525.1). Classification (NCBI taxonomy): domain Bacteria; kingdom Pseudomonadati; phylum Pseudomonadota; class Gammaproteobacteria; order Pseudomonadales; family Pseudomonadaceae; genus Pseudomonas; species Pseudomonas sp. Sample_21. The sequence goes on from NZ_RCNZ01000092.1 coordinate 40,015, forward strand.
TAGGGCTGAGCAGCAACGTTGCCGTCAATTCCTTCATCGCATCAAGAAACACCAGCGCAAACGCTGCGCCCAGTGCCGGGAAAATGATCGGCAAGGTCACCCGGCAAAACGCGGTGAACGACGATGCGCCTAATGTCCGCGCCGCTTCTTCCAGCTGCGGTGCAGCCTTGTTCAGCGCAGTACGGATCGGCGCCTGCGCCAATGGCAGGAAGAGCAGCGCATAGGCGATCAGCAGCAAGCCCGACGTTTGATACAGCACTGGCACGTAATGCAGGGCGAAATACACCAGCGTCAACGCAATCACCAGCCCCGGCAGCGCGTGCAGCAGATAAGGCAGGCGTTCGGCCCAGATTGCCAATTGGCCTTTATAGCGCACCACCAGCAGTCCGACCGGTACTGCCAATAACAGGCACAGCGCCGCGCCGCCCAATGACAATGCCAGCGATGACAACAGCGCCTCGGTGATCGCCGCTACCGGGAACGCCGCCGATGAGCCGACCGCCAGCCAATACGCCAACATCCCCAACGGAATGCCGCTGCCGATAATCGCCAGCAACAGGCAATACAACTGACCAAGCGCCGCCCACGGTCCAAGCTTTACCTGTTCAGCTTGCCGCGCCGCGCCCTGGCCGGTGCGCACATGCCGGCCCTTGCCACGCACGCGCAGCTCCAGCCACAACAGCAGCAGGCACAGCGCCAGCAACACCGCCGAAAGCATCGCTGCGTTAGCGTTACTGAATTCCAGTTCGAATTGCTGGTAGATCGCCGTGGTGAAGGTTTGCAGGCCGATGATCGACAGCGCGCCGAATTCCACCAGCATGTGCAGGGCGATCAACAGCGAACCGGCCAGCAGCGATGGCCACAGCAGCGGCAGGGTGACGCGGAAAAACACGCCCCAGCGATTCTGTCCCAGCGTGCGGGCGGATTCTTCGAGGGAGGGATCGAGATTGCGCAGGGTCGCCGCAACTGGCAGGAAGATCAGCGGATACTTCGACAGGCTCATCACCAGAATCGCCCCGCCGAGGCCTTCGAATTGCGCGCTGAGCGAGACCCAGGTGAAGCTGCTGACAAACGCCGGCACCGCAAACGGCAGGCACAGGATCACGCCCCACAGGCGCCGCCCCGGCAGATTGCTGCGCTCCAGCAGCCACGCCAGCGACAGACCTATCACGGCGCAGGTAACCGTCACGCCGACCATCAGTGCCAAGGTGTTGCGCAACAGGCCGAACACATACGGGCGCCACAGCAAATGCAGCGCCTCGGCCCAGCCGGCCTGCCAGGCTTTCAGTCCGACATAGGCCAGTGGCAGCAGGCTCATGACCACCAGTAGCAATACCGGCAGCACCAGCCAGATTGACGGCCGTTTGCGTCGTGGCACGTAACCCCCGCGCGCGGCGGGGGCCGATAACGATGCTGCCATCAGTTCAGGCCAACTTCGCGTTCCAGCTCCAGCGCTTCTTCAGCATTGCCCAGATCCGCCGGAGTGACGTTCGGCGCTTCCAGTTCGCTGAACGGCTTGAGGCCGCGATCCGACTCCATGCCTTTGTGCAGCGGGTATTCGGCGGTGGTCTGAGTGATCACGCGCTGACCTTCTTCGCTGGCCATGAAGGCGAGGAATTGCTGGGCTTCTTTTGGATGTTTGCTGGATTTCAGCACGGCAGCGCTGGACACGGTGATCAAGCCGCCAGCGTCGCCGCCGGTGAAATAATGCAGCTTGGAGTCGAGCTTGCCTTTCTCGCGTTGCAGGGCGAACCAGTAGTAGTTGTTCACCAGTACGGTAGCGACTTCGCCGTTTTCCACAGCTTTGAGTGCGACCATGTTGTTGCTGTAGGTCTTGCCGAACGCGCGCAGGCCGGTCAGCCATTCTTCGGCGGCGTCACGACCGTGCAGCTTGATGATCGCTACGGCCTGCTCCTGGAAGGCGCCGCTGGTCGGCACGAAGCCGACCTTGCCCTGCCACTGCGGCTCGGAGAATTCCATCACCGATTTCGGCAGGTCTTTTTCATCGATCAGTTTCGGATTGAACGCGACCACGCGCACGCGCGCGGTAACGCCGATCCAGGTACCGTTGGCGGCGACGTATTTTTCCGGCAAAACCGCTAGGGTGGCGTCATCGGCCTTGGCCAGCAGACCCTGTTCGCCGAGGTTGTTCAGCGGCGGCGACTCTTCGGTGTAGATCACATCGGCGGGCGAGCGGTCGCCTTCTTCGATGATCTGGCTCGCGAGCTGGTTGCTGCTGCCTTTGCGCACGTTGACGTGGATGCCGGTCTTGGCTTCGAAAGCCTTGGCAATCGCGTCGCCGACTTCCTTGTGCTGGCCGTTGTAGAGAGTCAGGGAAACCGCATCGGCAGCCTGGGTGAGGGGAGTGGCGAGCGCCAGGCCGAGGAGGGTGAAGGTCAGGCCTCGGCGCAGGGTATTTCGAAACGTCATTCGCAGGGTTCCTCACTGTCGCATTGCAAAAACTTGCAACAATGATAAACGATATTGTTTCTCAAGTGCGCCTTGTGGGGCGACTGGCGATCCTGTAGGGATGGCGAAATTCAGGAAGGCAGAAACGCAAAAACCCGCTTTCGCGGGTTTTTGTGAAATCCAAGGCCTGAACCTTGAATTTGAATTGGTGCCCAGAAGAAGACTCGAACTTCCACGACCGTAAGGTCACCAGCACCTGAAGCTGGCGTGTCTACCAATTTCACCATCTGGGCAATCATCGCAAGCGTTGCCGCTGTTGATGTGGCGCACTATACGGAGGCCTTTTTGATCTGTAAACCCCTGATTTGGTTTTAATAAATCAGTGTGAGCAAAAGCTTTCCCGCAAATGAAAAAAACCCGCTTTCGCGGGTTTTGTGTGAGTGTTGAAACTGATCTAGTCTCAAACTCGAAATTGGTGCCCAGGAGAAGACTCGAACTTCCACGACCGTAAGGTCACCAGCACCTGAAGCTGGCGTGTCTACCAATTTCACCA
>NZ_RCNZ01000092.1:42986-43817 GCF_004307525.1 Pseudomonas sp. Sample_21
TCCACGACCGTAAGGTCACCAGCACCTGAAGCTGGCGTGTCTACCAATTTCACCACCTGGGCATCATCGAAAGCGCTTGTGCGTCGTCGATGGCGCGCACTATACGGAGCGTCTTTTTAACTGTAAACCCCTGCCGCAGAAAAAACTGAATTTTTTTACCAGCGGCGTTCAAAACGGTGTCGGAGCGTCGATACAAGGCCTTGCACAGCCTTATAGAAGCGGAAATTTCCCGTTTCCCGGCGCCTATGCCAAACTAACCCGCATATAGACAAGGTGAAAACTCTCTAATGGCCGATTGGCAGTCCCTCGATCCCGAGGCCGCTCGTGAAGCGGAAAAATACGAAAACCCTATTCCCAGCCGCGAACTGATCCTGGCGCACCTCGCCGATCGGGGTTCGCCTGCTGCCCGCGAGCAACTGGTCGAAGAGTTTGGTCTGACCACAGAAGACCAGATCGAGGCCCTGCGCCGCCGCTTGCGCGCTATGGAGCGCGACGCTCAACTGATCTACACCCGCCGTGGCACTTACGCGCCGGTCGACAAGCTCGACCTGATCCTTGGCCGCATCAGTGGTCACCGTGACGGTTTCGGCTTCCTCGTGCCGGACGACGGCAGCGACGACCTGTTCATGAGCCCGGCGCAAATGCGTCTGGTGTTCGATGGTGACCGTGCGCTGGCCCGGGTTTCCGGGCTCGACCGTCGTGGTCGCCGTGAAGGCGTGATCGTCGAGGTGGTGTCCCGCGCTCATGAAACCATCGTCGGTCGCTACTTCGAAGAAGGCGGCATCGGTTTCGTGGTTGCCGACAACCCGAAGATCCAGCAGGAAGTGCTGG